>JAPSJU010000050.1 GCA_031178025.1 Agromyces sp.
ACGAGCGCGACCGCCGCGAAGGCAGCGAGGCTGAGGATCATCCACCCTCCTCGCGCTCACGACCGTCCGGACAGTTTACCGGGGCACGGGCGGCCGCCTCGCGACGCTGCCGCGCCGCCCTCGGAGCGCCGGGTGCGCGCTACGCCGCCGCGCCGCCGAGGTACGCGTTGCGCACCTCGGGCAGCTCGACGAGCTCGGCCGGCGTGCCCTCGAGCACCACGCGTCCGCGCTGCATGACCACCGCGCGATCGGCGATGCCGAACGACGCGCGCACGTTCTGCTCGACGAGCAGCACCGCGAGGCCGCGCGCGCGAAGCTCGGTGAGCACGCGCATGATCTCGGCGACGACCTTGGGTGCGAGGCCGATCGACGGCTCGTCGAGGATGATGGCCTTCGGAGAGGCCATGAGCCCGCGGCCGATGGAGACCATCTGCTGCTCACCGCCGGAGAGCGTACCCGCCGACTGCCCGAGGCGGGGTTGCAGTCGGGGGAAGAGCTCGAGCACCGCGTCGAGGTCGCCGGAGCCCCGTCGGCTCCACGCCCCGAGGTTGAGGTTGTCGCGCACCGAGAGCGACGGGAAGCAGAGCCGGTTCTCGGGCACGTGCATGAGGCCGAGTGCCGCCATCCGCTCGGTCGGCCGACCGGTGATGTCGACGCCGTCGAGCGTCACGGTGCCCGCCGTCGGCCGGATGAGCCCGTTGAGCGCACGGAGGAGCGTCGTCTTGCCGGCGCCGTTCGAGCCGACGACCGTGACGATCTCGCCGGCCTCGACGTCGAGGCTCACGTCGTGGAGGATGGCGAGCTTGCCGTATCCGGCGTGGAGTCCCTGCACGGCGAGCATCATCCCTGCTCCTCCAGTTCCTTCAGTTCGGCCTCGGCCTCTTCGGCGTCCGTGCCGAGGTAGGCGACGATGACCGCCGGATCGTTGCGCACGGCCTCGGGTCCGCCGTGCGCGATGAGCACGCCGTCGTCGAGCACCGCGACCGAGTCGGCGAGTGCCATGACCTGGGCCACGTCGTGCTCCACGAGCACGATCGTGAGGCCGGCGTCACGCAGGCGCCGCAGGAGACCTGCGAGCATCTCCCGTTCGCGCCCCGAGAGCCCGGCCATCGGCTCGTCGAGCAGCAGCAGCGCCGGCTCCGCCGCGAGCGCCCGGCAGACCTCCATCATGCGCTGCCGCCCGAACGGCAGGTCGCCTGCGGCGAGCTGTGCGACGTCCCCGAGGCGCATCGAGTCGAGGATGTCGCGGGCGATCTGCTCGTGCGTGTACTGCTCACGACCCTGCAACCCGAACATGCCCCTGAGGATGCCCGCACGGCCCTTGCGGTAGCGCCCCATGTAGACGTTGCCGACGACATCGGTCGAGGAGAACACCTGCAGGTTCTGGAACGTGCGGGTGAGTCCGCGTTCGGCGCCGACGTGCGGCTTGCGCCCCTGGATCTCCCTGCCGAGGAACGTCACGGTGCCCGCCGTCGGCGTGATGGCGCCCGTGATCATGTTGAAGCAGGTGGTCTTGCCGGCGCCGTTCGGGCCGATGAGTCCCATGATCCGCCCGGCGGGCACGCTGAAGCTCACGTCGTCGACCGCGACGACGCCGCCGTAGCGCTTCGTGAGGCCGCGCACCTCGAGGATCGGCTCTCCCGTGGCGACGGGCGTCGACACGACGGGCAGCGTCACCTCGTCCGTCGGGGCATCCGTGGTCTGCTCGACCCCGGCCACCGTGGGCGTCGACGATGCGGCACCTGCGCCGACGTCGGGGATGCCGCCGAACGCGCGAGTCGGCACGTCGCCCGCTCCGGAGTCGTCGGTGCCGTCGGGTGCCGCCGCGCTCGCCGCGGCATCCGACGCCTGCCGCCTCGAGCGGATGCCCCGGCGCGCGGCCCCCCACGTCGTCAGCGCCGCCTGGTAGAGGCCGCCGGGCAGCAGCAGGATGACGAGGATGAGCACGAGTCCGTAGCCGATGAGCTGCACCTCGCCCGTCGCCCCGGGGATGATCGCGGGGATCAGGTCGCGCAGGCCCTCCGAGAGGAGCTCGACGATGAACGCGCCGGCGATGGCGCCCCAGACCGAGCCGAGACCGCCGATGACGACCATGAGCAGCAGCTCGACGGAGACGTGGAACTCCGCGACCTGGGGCGAGACGATCTGCACCTGGTAGGCGTAGAAGACGCCGCCGAGACCGGCGAAGCCCGCCGAGAGCGTGAACACCTTGACGCGCAGCGCATACGTGTTGACGCCGAGCGACTCGGCGGCGAGTTCGGAGTCGTTGACCGCGGAGAGCGCGCGACCCGCGCGTGAGCGCGTGAGGTTCAGCGCGAGCACGAGTCCGATGAGCACGAACGGAGCGACGAACCAGAAGAAGAGACCGTTGTTGTCGATCGGGATGCCGAAGACCTCGGGCCGCCCGTACCCGTAGATGCCGGTCGTGCGGCCCGTGAACTCCCATTCGCGCACGGCGATCATGACGATGAAGCCGAGGCCGAGCGTCGCGAGCGCGAGGTAGTGACCGCGCAGGCGGAGCATCGGCAGGCCGACCAGGAGGGCGGCGAGCATGGCCGCGACGACGCCGCCCACGGCGGCGAGCACGCCGTGCACTTCGAACTTCTGCAGCAGGATGGCGTGCGTGTACGCCCCGATCGCGAAGAACGCGGCCTGCCCGAGCGACACCTGGCCGGCGAGGCCCATGAGCAGCGAGAGGCCGATCGCGGGCAGCGCGAAGATCATCGAGAAGACGGCGATGTTCATCATCGAGGAGCTCGCCGTGAACGGCACGATCAGGATGATCAGCGCGAGGATGCCCACGCCGATGATCGTCGCGCGGTTGTTCGGCCAGAATCCGGTTCGCGACCGGACGGCGCCTGCGGGTTTCGAGAGCGTCACGTCAGACCCTCACTGCGTTCGGGCGCAGCACGAGGCCCGCCGGCCGGATGATGAGCACGATGATGAGGATGACGAACGCGACCGCGTCCTTCCAGCCGGATGCCACGTACCCGGCGACGTACGACTCGAGGACGCCGAGCAGCAGCGCCCCGACGATCGCCGCCCGGAACGACACGAGTCCGCCGAGCACCGCGGCGACGAAGCCCTTCAGGCCGAGCAGCAGCCCGCCCGACCAGATCGAGAGGTAGATCGGCGAGGACACCACGCCCGCCGCGGCCCCCGCGAGGCCCGCGATGGCGAAGGCGAGCACGGATGCCACTGCGGGCGAGATGCCGACGATGCGCGCGGCGACGGGCTGCTCGGCCGACGCCCGCAGCGCCTTGCCCCACCGCGTCTTCTCGTAGAAGAGGAGGATGCCGCCCCCCACGACGATGAGCGTGCCGAGCATCCAGAGCTCCTGGGAGCGGATGCTGACGCCGCCGAGGTTGAGGTCGGTGCCCGGGAAGGCGACGAGCCGACGTCCTTCCGCCCCCCAGACGAGCAGCATGATCGCCTGCAGCAGCGTCGAGACGCCGAGCGTGAGGATGATCGACACGAGCGTCGTGAGGTTCTTGACCCGGGCGATCACGACGCGCTCGATGAGCACCGACGCGAGCGTGACCGAGACCAGGGCGATCAGGATGGCGACGGGCAGTGGGAGCCCGGCGGACACGAGCGAGATGCTGCCGAGCCCGGCCAGCGTCGCGTAGTCGCCCTGGGCGATGTTCACGACGTGCCGCACGGTGTAGGTGGCGATCAGGCCGACGGCGAGCAGGGCGTACACCGAGCCCTGTGACAACCCTGCCGCCGTCAGCTGGAGGAAGTCGATCAACGGGAGCCGCTCACTCTTCGTGGAGGTTCCAGCGTCCGCCCTCGGCGATCGCCATGATGAGCGCCTCGGCGGTGAGGCCCGAGTGGTCCTCGGGGGTCATCGTGAACACGCCCGAGATGCCCACGAAGTCGCTCGTGTTCTCGATCGCGTCGCGAAGGGCCTCGGGATCGGTGCCCGCCTCCTCGATCGCGGCGACGCCGATCTTCCACGCGTCGTAGGCGTGGCCGGCGAAGCTCGACGGCGGGCTGTCGAAGGCCTCGGTGTAGTCCGCGATGAACTGGTCGATGACCTCCTTCTGCGGGTCGTCCGCCGGGAGCTGGTCGGCGACGAGCAGCCGGCCCATCGGGGCGAGGACGCCCTCGGCGGCGTCGCCTGCAGCCTCGAAGAACGCGGAGTTCGCGACGCCGTGCGACTGGTACACGGGCTTCCCGACGCCGATCTGCACGTAGGCGGCCTGTGCGAGGCCGGCCGAGGGCGTGATGCCCCAGATGATGACGGCGTCGGCGTCGGCCGAGCGGAGGTTCGTCATCTGCGCGGTGAAGTCGGTCGCGCTCGGCTCGAACGCCTCGGTCGCGGTGAGGGTGATGCCGCGTTCGGCGCCGAGTTCGGTGATGATGTCGGCGATGCCCTCGCCGAACCCGGTCGCGTCGCGGGCCAGCGCGACCTTCGTGTAGCCCTTCGCCTCGGCGTCGTCGAGGATGCGCTCCAGCACGACGAGGTCGTTCTGGGCCGTCTTGAACACCCACTCGGAGCCGTCGACGATCGCGGCGTTCGCGGCGACCGAGATGGTCGGCAGCTGCGCCGCCTCCACGAGCGGCCGCATGGCGAGGCTGGGGCCGGTGCGCGAGGCGCCGATGATCAGGTCGACCTGGTCGTTCTCGATGAGCTGGGTCGTGGCACGCGCTGCCCCGTCCTCGGTGGACTGGTTGTCCTTGATGATGAGCTCGACTTCGCGGCCGTTGATGCCGCCGTCCTCGTTCAGCTGGTCGGCGAGCATGTTGAGCGCGTTCTGCTCGGGGACGCCGAGGTTGGCGCCGACGCCCGTGATGTCGAGCACGGCGCCGATCTTGATGGGGCCCTCTTCGGCGTCGCCGCCGCCACCGCCGTCGTCGCCGCCGCCGAAGTTCGACGACGTGCAGGCGGTCAGGGCGAGGACGAGTGACGCCGCGACGGCGGCGGGGACGAGCAGGCGGCGCGGTGCACGGTGCATGGTGGTCTCTCCTTCGAGCCCGTTCGGGTTCTCTGCGCTGAGTCGGCCGAGTTCATGACCGACCATTCGGTCACTATTTCGGATGCTTCGACGATACGTTGCGCGATAAGGCGACCGCAAGGAATCGTGATGCATCCGAGACACGGATGCTGCGCCCGGCCCGGGGCCCGCACGAGTGCCTCCTGCGGGCCGGATAGGGCGGTCCGGACGGCAGGATGGTGGCATGACGATCCTCATCACCGCCGACGAGCTCTCACACCGCCTCCACGAGGAGCGTGCCGGCCGCGTCGACACCCGAACCGTCGTGCTCGACGTGCGCTGGACGCTCGCCGAACCCGACGGGCGCCCGTCGTACCTGGCCGGCCATGTCCCCGGCGCGGTCTACGTCGACCTCGACCGGGAGCTGGCCGATCACGCGGCCGTCGGGCAGGGGCGGCATCCGCTGCCCACCGAGGCCGCCTTCACCGAGGCGATGCGCGGCTGGGGGCTCGAGGACGGCGACCGTGTCGTCGTGATGGACGAGGCGGGGAACCTCTCGGCGGCGCGCGCGTGGTGGCTGCTCCGGCATGCGGGGGTCGATGACGTGCAGCTGCTCGACGGCGGCCTCGCCGCGTGGATCGCGGCCGGACACCCGCTGCAGACGGGTGCGATCGCGCCCGCACGCGGCAGCGCGACCGCGCGCTTCGGGGGCATGCCCGTGATCGACGGCGACGAGGCGGCGCGATTCCCCGAGACGGGTGTGCTGCTCGACGCGCGAGCCGCCGAACGATATCGCGGGGAGGTCGAGCCCATCGACCCTCGGGCGGGGCACATCCCCGGTGCGACGTCGGCGCCGAGCCCCGGGAACCTCGACGCCGACGGGCGGTTCCTGTCGGCCGCGGCGCTGCGCGAGCGTTTCGCCGCCCTGGGCATCGAGCCGGGAACGCGGGTCGCCGCGTACTGCGGCTCCGGCGTCACGGCGGCGCAGGAGGTCGCGGCGCTCGCCATCGCCGGCATCGAGGCAGCGCTCTACCCGGGCTCGTGGAGCCAGTGGTCGAACGAGCCGGGCCGGCCCGTCGCCATCGGCGCCGGCTAGCGCACGGCGCGCGAGCCCTTCGGTGCCGGCCCCGGACCGGCGCCGTCCGCGGCTCGCCGGGAACGCTACTCGGCGGACGGCTCGCCGGGCCGGCGACCCACGGCGATGAGCGTCGTCACGTCGATCGAGCGCACACCGCGTTCGGCGATCGCCGCGAGGTATCGCTCGCGCACGCCCGCGAGCTCATGATCGTCAAGGCCCGAGACGATGACCCGCAGGCCGGTTCCGCGCACGAGCAGCCAGGCGAGCTCCGGCGTGAGGTCGAGGTGGCGCTGCACCGATTCGGCCCGGACCTGCTCGAGCCCGAGGTCGGTGAGCCGGTGCGCGAACGTCCCCGCCGTGTCCGCGAGCTCCATGGCGGGGCGCGTGAGCTCCGCCAGGTCCGGCCGCTCCGCCCCGGGCAGCGCCGCGACCAGGAGCTCGGGCAGCGGCTCGATCGCTCCGCGTGCCCAAACGGTCAGCACGACGCGACCACCCGGACGTGCGCGGGCGATGAGGTGACGGGTGCCCGCCTCGATGTCGGGGAAGAAGAAGATGCCGAGCACGCACTGCACGAGGTCGTAACCGGTCGGCTCCCACAGCGTGACGTCGGCCACATGCGCCTGGAGTTGCGGCAGCCGCTCACCGGCGCGCGCGCGAAGGCGGTCGATCATCGGCTCGGCGAGGTCGACCGCGTCCACGAGCCCTTCCACGCCCACGAGTTCGGCCGTCGGCAGCGCGGATGCCCCGTCGCCGCAGCACGCGTCGAGCACACGCTCGCCGACGCCGGGCCGCGAGCGCCCGACGGTCGCCGTCGAGACCGGCTCCCACAGCACGTCGTCGAGTTCCATGAAGGCATCCGCTGCGCTTGCGAACTCCTCGCCGAAATCCGGTACCGTCGTCGTGTCCCGCATCTGCCCATTGTGGTCCCCATCGGCCCGGAACCGAAGTCTCAGGCAATCGAGAGCAGGAACGTGCAGACTGGGACTTCGCGTTCCCGATCGAAACGAGACCCCTCCACATGAATCGTGCCCTGCGCCGCGCCGCGCCCGTCGCCGTTGCGTCCGTCGCGGCCCTGCTCCTCGCCGGTTGCGCCGGCAGCCCCGAGCCCACCGCCTCGGAGACCCCCGCCGCCGCCTGCATGGACGTCTCCTCCGGCGAGCTGAGCGACGGAGTGACCGTCGAGGGCGAGTTCGCCGCAGTCCCGACCGCGACCTTCACCACGCCGCTCGAGGCCGACGAGCTCGAGCGCACGATCGCCATCGAGGGGGACGGCGACGAGACTGAGGCCGGCGACCCGATCAACGCGATCGTCAGTGCGTTCTCGGGCACGAGCGGCGAGCAGGTCTTCTCGCAGCCGGCCACGATCACGGCCGGAGACGAGACCGTGTTCGAGGCGTTCCGTGCGGGGATCGACTGCGTTCCCATCGGGACCCGCACCGTGACGGTGGCGCCCGCATCGACGCTCTACGGCGACACCGGCAACGAGACGATCGGCGTGGCACCGGGCGAGACCGTCGTCATCGTCGTCGACGTCGTGGAGGTGCAGGAGGCCCTGACCCCGAGCGAGTGGACCGAGGACGTGCCCGAGGTGACGTTCGGTGAGGACGGCGCGGCCCCCACCGTGACCCTGCCCGACACCGCACCGCCCGCCGAGTACCAGATGAAGGTGCTCGAGGAGGGCGACGGCGCCGAGGTGGCCGCCGGCGACACCGTCACGCTGCAGTACCAGGGCACGAGCTGGGACACCAAGGAGGTCTTCGACCAGAGCTACGGCGGTGACCCCGCCCAGTTCGCGACCGATCAGGTCATCCAGGGCTTCGGCGGCGCGCTCGTCGGACAGAAGGTCGGCACGAAGCTCATCGTCACCATCCCGCCGCAGTACGCCTACGGCACCGACGCGGCGGCCCATGCCCTCGGCGGTCAGACGCTCGTCTTCCTCGTCGAGATCGAGGACACCGCGGCAGCGGCCGAGTAGTCGCCCGCTCGAACGGCCCGGACGGCATGCCGTCCGGGCCGTTCGCGTGTCCCGGGGGTGCCCGATCGTCCGAGTCGCGCACCACGGAACGTGGACCGTCGCCGTCCTGAATGCTGCCTGAGAGCCGGGAATGACCTCACCGTCCCGCGCGTTCTATCTATGTTCAGGACGTGGAGTCTCCACGTCGGAAGGAGGACAACGTGGGCATCAGTTACGTCGAGTTCGAAGACGAAGCCGGGGTCCTGCGTCGCTACCGCAAGCACGCGAACGGGCGTGGCCTCGTGGCCACGACCGCGAAGGTCGACCCGACTGCGTTCGTCGACCCGACCGCCTACGTCGACCCCGGTGCCGAAGTGCAGCGCGGCGCCCAGATCGGTCCCGGCGGATGGGTGGATCGCGACGCCATCGTCGCCGAACGTGCCGTGGTCGGCGTCAACGTGCACGTCGGCCGCCGCGCCGTCGTCGGGCGCAATGCCGTCGTCGGCCCCTACGCGTCGATCGGCGCGGACGCCCGGGTGCAGAACGGCGCTCGCGTGCCGCGCGAACTCACCATCGCCGACGGCGACGAGTACCGCGCCACCGGCGATGACCTGCGTCGGCTCGGTCTCGCCGCCTAGCAGGCGCGCCCTCCAGCAAGGGATGCCCCGAGCAGATGCTCGGGGCATCGTCATGCGCGGGGCTGGTCGACGGCCGGCAGCAGTTCCCGTGCGAGCAGTTCGAGGGTCTGCTCGCGGCCGGGCGTGGCATCCGCCGGCTCATCCTGACGCGACCCGGCGATGGGCGCGACCATGATCTCGTCGATGCCGTGCCGCTCGGCGAGGCGGCGCAGTTCGGATGCCGCCGCCGGGGCGTCCCCGATGATCCACCGTCGCTCCATTCCGGCGATGAGCTCGTCGGCGACGGAGTCGGCCGGTGCCGACCCGGCCTCCTCGACCGTCTCGAGCGGCCGCATCGGGCGGTTCGTGCGAAGGCGTGCCATCGAATGCAGCTGCGGCAGCGCCCGCGCCCGTGCCTCCTCGACCGTCGGCGCGACCGAGGCGTTGACGGTGAGGAACGTCTCGGGAACGGGGTGCGCCTCGCTCGGCTGGTACTCCGTGCGGTAGAGCTCGAGTGCGCGTTCCAGGCCCTCGCCGGAGAAGTGGTTCGCGAACACGTAGGGCAACCCGAGCGAGGCGGCGAGCTTCGCCGAGTAGTCGCTCGAGCCGAGCAGCCAGAGCGTCGGGGCATCCGTCGCAGCAGGTGTCGCCGTGATCGGATACTCGCGTCCGCTCGTGAGCCGCAGCGTGGCGCCGTCGGGCTGGAGCAGCGAGGCGATGTCGGCGACGTGGTCGGGGAACCGGTCGACGTCGGCCGTCGGGCCCGAGATCCGCAGCAACTGGGTGATCACCGGGTCGCTGCCGGGTGCCCGACCGATGCCGAGGTCGATGCGGCCGGGCGCGATCGCCTCGAGCGCCGCGAACTGCTCGGCCACCACGAGCGGCGCATGGTTCGGCAGCATCACCCCGCCCGAGCCGACCCGGATCCGTTCGGTCCGCGCGACGGTCGCCGCGATGAGCACGGGCGGCGTCGTCGACGCGACCGCCGGCATGTTGTGGTGCTCGGCGAACCAGTAGCGGGCGAAGCCGAGCCGGTCGGCGAGCTGGGCGAGGCGCAGGGATGCCGCGACGGCACCCGCGCTCGTCTGGCCGCTTCGCACGGGAACGAGATCGAGCACGGACAGGCGCAGCGTGGAAGTCATCCCTTTCGGCAACCCGGCGCTCGCGCGAGGTATTCCGGGCTCGGGTCACCCCTGAGGCGAATGGAGGGCACCCCCTGAAGTGGGAAGGTGTGGCACCTCATTGGATGGGAGTACCGTTCGTGCGGTCGCGAGGACCCCTCGTGCCGTCCGCTCTCCAGAGCGCCAGTGCCGACGAACGCGACCCCACCCCCGAAAGGAACACACCCGTGAGCATCCCTCTTTCCCCCGGCACACCGCCGACCGACGAACCCGACGCCGCTGCGACGACGCTCGGCTCGGTCGTCATCCCCGACGTCGCCGAGGTGTACCCCCCTCGCGACGAGTTGCAGACCCCGACGCTCCTCGAGGAGCTCTCCCGGTTGGAGGACCGCATCGCCGGCCGGGTGTTCTCACCGGGCGCTCCCGGTTGGGACGAGGCGCGCGCCGCGTGGAACCTCGCAGTCGACCAGCGCCCCGCCGCCGTGGTGATCGCCGGTCACGTCGACGACGTCGCGCACACCGTCGCCTCCGCCAGGGCCCTCGGCCTCGGAGTGGCCGCCCAGGGCACCGGCCACAACGCCGGTCCGCTCGCCGCCCGCAACGGACTCGCCGACGCCATCCTCCTGCGCACCTCCGAGCTGCGCGAGGTGCAGGTGGACGCCGAGCAGCACGTGGCGCGGGTCGCCCCCGGCGCGCTCTGGGGCGATGTCGTGGCGGCGCTCGCACCGTACGGGCTCGCCGCGCTCGCCGGTTCCTCCCATGACGTGGGCGTCGTCGGGTACACCCTCGGCGGCGGCGTGAGCTGGCTGGGGCGCTCCCACGGCCTCGCCGCGAACCAGGTGCTCGCGGTCGAGCTGGTGACCGCCGACGGCGAGCTTCGTCGTGTGGATGCCGAGCACGATCCGGAGCTGTTCTGGGCCGTGCGCGGCGGAGGCGGCGACTTCGGCGTGGTGACCGCGATGGAGTTCCGGCTCTTCCCGGTCGCCGAGATCGTCGCCGGCACGCTCTTCTGGCCGCTCGAGCGCACCGAGGAGGTCATGCAGGCCTGGGCCGAGTGGACCGCATCGGTCCCGGACTCCGTGACCTCCGTCGGACGCGTGCTCCGCTTCCCGCCCATGCCCGAACTGCCGCCGTTCCTCTCGGGCAAGTCCTTCGTCGTCGTCGAGGCCGCCATCCAGGAGTCGCCCGACCGCGCCGATGCGCTCCTCGCTCCGCTCCGGGCCCTCCAGCCCGACATCGACACGGTGCATCCGCAGCCGGCCGGCGAGCTCCTGCAACTGCACATGGACCCGCCGGCACCGGTGCCGGGATACGGGGACGGCATGCTGCTCTCCGAGCTCCCCCCGGCCGCCGTCCGCGCCTTCGTGGAAGCGGTCGGTCCCGCCTCCGACTCCACCCTCCTCTCGGCCGAGATCCGCCATGTCGGAGGCGGCCTGGCTCCCGAGGCGGCCTTCGAGTCCGCAGCCGCCCGGCGCACGCCCGAGCCCGGCGTCGTGGCCGGCTTCGACGCGGAGTACCTCGTCTTCGGCGTCGGCATCGCGGTGCCCGGATCCGCCGATGCCCTCGCCGCTTCCCTCGGGCGACTGCTCTCCCGCGTCGAGCCGTGGCGGGCCCCACTCGACTACTTCAACTTCGCCGAGCAGGAGCGGGGGGCCGAGCGGCTCTTCGGGGA
>JAPSJU010000327.1 GCA_031178025.1 Agromyces sp.
GCTGTAGCTCCACCGGTAGCGGTCGGGATCGGCGTCGCACTGCGCGGCGAACTCGTCGATCGCGTCGCTGAGATCGAGTGGTTCCGGCCCGTCGTGGGCGCTGATCCGGCGCCACAGCTCGTCGCCGGCTCGTTCCTCGGGCGACAGGTTGCCGAGGTGCTGGTACACCCAGTACGACGCCAGGCCGGCGACGATCCGCCCGTGCCACCAGGAGGTGGCCTCCATCTCCTTCTTCCAGTCGAGCGACGAGTTCCAGTCGTCGCGGACGTCGTGGTCATCGAAGATCATGGCGGTCGGCACGCTCGAGAGCAGCCAACGATTGGCGTCGTCCGACCATGCGAGCTGATAGAGGTGGGCGTACTCCTCGAAGTCCTTGAGCTCCTCGCCCGGCTCCTCGCGGATGTCACGCCGGCTCCGGATGAAGCGCTGCATCTCCTCGGTGGTCGAGTCGGCGTAGACCTGGTCGCCGAGGAACAGCAGCAGGTCGGGTCGGTCGACGACGCCTTCGGCCAGGGCCAGTGCGAAGGTGCGCAGGGAGTCGACGCCGTGCGTGCGATTGCCGGAGGCGTCGTGCGCGACACTCGTGCGGCACGAGCCGTAGGCCAGGCGGAGGTGCCGATCGGGCGAGAGCGTCGCGATCACCGGCGCCGGGAAGTCGGAGTGCGGCTCGGGCCAGACGCTCACGCCGTCGATCTCCACCCCGTAGGACTGCGTCGTTCCGGGCGCCAGCCCGTCGACCTCCACGAGTGCGTAGTGGTGGCCGTGCACGGTGAAGGTCCGAGCGTGCCATGATCGCCCGTCCGCCCGCACGCTCACGCGGCAGTCGGTTCTCGTCTCGACCCAGATGCTCGCGGAGGTCTCGTCGACGTGGCGGAGCATCGGGCCCAGGATGAGCGGTGAAGGTGCCATGGCAGACGTTCTAGCGCGCCGCCGCCCGCCTCGCCAGCGGGTTGCGCTCGCTCACAGCACGGTGCGCAGGCCGGCGGAGAGGGCGGTGTGGTGCTCGAACACGAGATTCGTCTCGGTGAGCGCGACGGCGGGGTTGGCGGAGAGGTTCTTCAGCACGAACTGGCGCACGTGCTCGCTGTCGCGCACCCGCACGTGGATGAGGAAGTCCTCGCTGCCTCCGAGGAAGAAGAGCTGCGCCACCTCGGGCTGGGTGCGCAGTTCGTCGGAGATCTGCTCCATGAGGTGCCGGGCGCCGGGCCTGATGCGCACGCTGACGAGCGCCTGGAGCGTGAACCCGAGTGCCAGCGGGTTGATCTCGGCGGTGTACCGCGTGATCACGCCGCGTTCTCGGAGCGAGCGGACTCGGGCGAGGCACGTCGAGGGGGAGACGCCGACGGCGCGTGCGAGCTCGATGTTCGGGATGCGCGCATTCTCGTGGAGGAGCGCGATGATGCGGCGGTCGACGGCGTCGAGCGCGATCGGACCGGTCACGGCCCCGCCGCCCACGCCATCGGACGCGCCGATCTGCGGTGGACCGACCATCGCGCCGTCGCGATCCGAATCTCTGGGAACCATCGCGCCAGTCTACCGAATTCCATGCGGTAGGGGTTCCGTCGAGACGAACAACCGATCACCATGGAGACACTCATCCACACAGCATTCGGAGTCACCATGCGCATCGGCGTGCCAGCAGAGATCAAGAACAACGAGTTCCGAGTCGCCATGACGCCCGCCGGTGCGCATGCGCTCGCCGGTCGCGGACACGACGTGGTGATCCAGGCCGGCGCGGGGGTGGGCGCCGGGTACGTCGACGCGGAGTACGTCGCGGCCGGCGCCTCGATCGCTCCGACCGCTGCAGAGGCATGGTCGGCCGAGCTCGTCATGAAGGTGAAGGAGCCGATCGAATCCGAGTACGGCTTCCTGCGTGAGGACCTCACCCTCTTCACCTACCTGCACCTCGCGGCCGACCTGCCGCTGACCCGCGCCATCCTCGACTCCGCCGTGACCGCCATCGCCTACGAGACGGTGCAGCTGCCCGATCGTTCGCTGCCGCTGCTCACCCCCATGAGCGAGGTCGCCGGTCGTCTCGCCCCCCAGGTCGGCGCTGCGGAGCTGCATGCGTCCAGGGGTGGCCGCGGGGTGCTCCTCGCGGGCGTGCCGGGCACCGCTCCCGCCAGGGTCCTCGTCATCGGCGGCGGCGTCGCGGGCGAGCAGGCGGCCGCCACCGCCCTCGGCCTCGGAGCCGACGTCACGGTCATGGACATCTCGCTGCCGAAGCTCCGAGAGCTCGACGCGCGCTACGACCACCGCATCAAGACGCTCGCGTCCTCGCCCTACGAGGTCGCGCGGCAGGTGCGCGACGCCGACCTCGTGATCGGCGCGGTCCTCGTGCCGGGTGCCGCGGCGCCGAAGGTGGTCACCGATGAGATGGTCGCCGCGATGAAGCCGGGTGCCGTGCTCGTCGACATCGCCATCGACCAGGGCGGATGCTTCGAGGGCTCGCGGCCGACGACGCATGCGGCACCGACATTCCGCGTGCACGACGCGATCTTCTACTGCGTCGCCAACATGCCGGGCGCCGTCCCCGCGACCTCGACGCCGGCGCTCACGAATGCCACGCTGCCGTACGCGGTGAAGATCGCCGAGCACGGCTGGGAGGCCGCGCTCGCAGCGGACCCGGCGCTCGCCCTCGGCCTGAATGCGACGGC
>JAPSJU010000328.1 GCA_031178025.1 Agromyces sp.
GGCAGCAGGTTCGCGTGATGCTCCACGTCGAGCACGACGGTCTCGCCCGGCACGGCGCCGGCGAGCAGGTTGAGCGCGTCGGTCGTGTTGCGGGTGAAGACGACGAGGTCGTCATCCCGGGCCCCGACGTGCCGGGCGACGGTCGCACGGGCCTCCTCGATGAGCGCGGTGGCGACCTGCGACGGGTAGCCGCTGCCGCGGTGCACGCTGGCGTAGTACGGGAGCACCCTGGCGACGTGGCGGGCCACCGAGTCGAGCGCCGGTGCGGATGCCGCGACGTCGAGGTTGACGTGCCGCACCGTGCCGCCCCCGAGCACGGGCACCTCGAGACCGGCGTCGGCGAGGGCGGCGAGTGCGGCGGGACCCGGCACCGACGCGGCCGCGGTCGGCGGCGGCGTGCGCAGGTCGATGGCGGTCACTCGTTGCTCCTCGGTCTCGTGTGGCGTCGAACCTACGGCGCTGCGTCGGGCGCCCTCAAGCGTCGGGGTCGCGCGAGGTCACGGCACGACACATTCGGTCACGAAGTGTCGCCGTCGCATCCCATCGGCTCCGCGTCGCCGCTCAGGCGAGCACGCGGGTCCGTTCCGCGGTGTGCACGTTGGCGGGCCTTCCGAGCCCGAGGTGCTCCCGCAACGTCGTGCCCTCGTACTCGGCGGGCACGACGCCCCGCCGTTGCAACTCGGGCATGACCCCGAGCGCGAAGGCCTCGAACTGGGCCGGCTGCACCGCCGAGAGCACGTTGAACCCGTCGACGGCGCCGGCGTCGGCCCACGCCTCGAACTCGGTCGCGACCTCCTCGCCGGTGCCGACGATCATCGAGGCGGTGACGGATGCCGCGACGACGAGGTGCCGCAGCGTCGGCGGCCGTCCGCTCGACGGGGCGCGCCCGGTGCGCTCGGCGACGATCTCGACGAGCTCCTGGCCTGCGGCGCTGAAGCTCCCGACGAGTGCCGGTGTCACGGCCCGGTCGGGCGAGAGCGCTCCGACGTCGATCCCGATGAGCGTCGACAGCTTCGCGAGCGAACGGTTCGGCGGGAACCCCCGCGGCGGCCCGTCGGGCCAGTCCTCGGCGATCTGCACGAGCTCGCTCAGCTCGTCGGCGATCGCCTGGGCGTGTTCCCGGGTCTCCCCGATGATGGGCAGCACCGGCGCGATGACCTTCAGCGTGCGATCGTCGCGACCCGACTCGAAGGCGAGGGAGCGGAGTTCCTCGCGGATCCCGACCGCGTGCTCGAGGCCGTTCACGGCGACGAGGGCGAGGTCGGCGCGCTGGGCGGCGAAGAGCAGCGAGCGCGGCGATGCTCCGGCGTGCATGAGCGGCAGGTGCCCCTGCACCGGCCGGAGGACGTTGAGCGGGCCCGCGACGTCGAGGTGGGCGCCGTGGAAGTCGGTGGGGTGCAGGCGCGACGGGTCGAGGAAGACGCCGGCTGCGGCATCCGCCACGATCGCGTCGTCGTCGAAGGAGTCCCAGAGCCGGCGCAGCACCAGCTCGAACTCGGCGGCGCGGTCGAAGCGCGTCTCGTCGGCGAGCTGCGGATCGAGGCCGTGGTTGGCGGATCCGCGCGGATCGACGGGGGCGACGAGGTTGAGTCCCGCCCGGCCGCCCGACAGCAGGTCGGCCGAGGCCGTCGCGCGGGCGAGCGTGTACGGGTCGGCGAGGCTCGCGTCGGCGGTCGCGATGAGCCCGATGCGGCTCGTGACGCCTGCGAGGTAGGTGATCGCCGAGAGCGGGTCGACGCGCGCGACGAGATACGGATCTCGGAACTCGAGGTCGTGGCCGGTCGATGCCCAGTCGCCGAAGAAGAGGAAGTCGAGCCTGGCCGCCTCGGCGATCTCCGCGGTGCGCCGCAGCACCGCGGCATCGCCCCGCGGGTCGCGATGCGCGCCCGGGAAGCGCCACCCGGACGGGTACGCGCCGATCGCCCGGACCATCGCGCCGATGATGAGTCGTGTCATTGTCGTCGGCCTCCCGCGCCGACGGTAGCCAGCGCGGACGGATGCCGCGAGCCGCGTCGTCACACGAGGGAACCGCGTGCCACGGAACGCAACGGGGCGTCATGCAGCGTCACCCCGGCGCAATCCCCCTGGGTCCGAGCGGGACGATGCCCTGCCGCTGCGCGAGGAGCGGACACTCGAAGGGATCGCGCTCGCCGAGGCCCACCCTGTTGATGTGCCGCACGACGATGGCGTAGGACTGCCGGAGCGTCGTCTGCGTATAGGGGATGCCGCGCTCGCGGAGGTACTCCGCGATGAGCGGCGCGGCCCGACGCAGGTGCGGTCGCGCCATGGACGGGAAGAGGTGGTGCTCGATCTGGTAGTTGAGCCCGCCCATCAGGAAGTCGAGGACGCGGTTGCCGCGGATGTTCCGGCTCGTGAGCGCCTGTCGACGGAGGAAGTCGAGCTTCATCTCACGCGGCACGAGCGGCATCCCCTTGTGGTTCGGGGCGAACGACATGCCCATGTAGAAGCCGAACAGGCCGAGCTGGATCGCGAGGAAGACCGCGGCCTTGTCGGGCGAGAGCACCAGGAAGACGAGGACGAGGTAGCCGACGACGCGCACGGTGAGGAAGGCGATCTCGACCGGTCGTCTCGCGACGCGCTCGCGCTGCAGCACCCGGTGCACGCTCGATGCATGCAGCGAGAGCCCCTCGAACAG
>JAPSJU010000051.1 GCA_031178025.1 Agromyces sp.
GGTCGTGGGTGACGAAGCTGCCGCCGTCGCGCCCCCGACGGGTCTGGACGAGCCCCTTCTCGCGCAGCGCCACGAGCGCCTCTCGCGCCGTGACCACGGCGACGCCGAGCCGGCGGGCGAGCTCGGACTCGCTCGGCAGCCGTTCCCCGTCGTGCAGCACGCCGGCGACGATCGCGTCGCTGATCCGCTGCTCGACGAGCTCCGCCCGCCCGGCACCGTCGAGCGGAGAGAAGACGACCGCGCGCGTGGCGTCGGCCCGGCCCGTGGCCTGGGGCATCCCACCTCCCGGCATGCGTGCTGGCGAATCTGTGACATGACCGTAACACGGGCCTCTGGACATTGACATCTGGAGCCATATGATTTTGACCACGAACCTCTGGTTCCAGATGTTTCGCGTACGTCGAAGGAGATCCCATGACCGACTCGCAGCCGGCCATCCGCCTCACCGGGCTGACGAAGGAGTTCGGCGCGGTCACCGCGGTCGATCACGTCGACCTCGAGATCGCCGCCGGCGAGTTCTTCTCGATGCTCGGGCCCTCGGGCTCCGGCAAGACCACGGTGCTGCGCCTCATCGCCGGCTTCGAGCAGCCGACGGAGGGCACGATCGAGCTCTTCGGCAAGGACGTGACGAAGCGCGCGCCCTTCGATCGCGACGTCAACACCGTCTTCCAGGACTACGCGCTCTTCCCGCACATGAGCGTGCTCGAGAACGTCGCCTACGGCCTGCGCGTGCGCGGCATGGGACGGCGCGAGCGCCACGAGCGCGCGATGCGGGCGCTCGCCGCCGTGCGCCTCGAGCAGATGGCGTCGCGCAAGCCCTCCCAGCTCTCGGGCGGACAGCGCCAGCGCATCGCGCTCGCCCGCGCGACCGTCGTCGAGCCGAAGGTCCTCCTCCTCGACGAGCCGCTCGGCGCCCTCGATCTCAAGCTCCGGGAGCAGATGCAGGTCGAGCTCAAGCAGATCCAGCGCGAACTCGGCATCACCTTCATCTTCGTGACCCACGACCAGGAGGAGGCGCTCACCCTCTCCGACCGCATCGCCGTGTTCAACAACGGCCGGATCGAGCAGCTCGGCACGCCCGCCGAGCTCTACGAGCGGCCCGCATCCCGCTTCGTCGCGGACTTCGTCGGCACCTCGAACCTCTTCGACGACGCCCGCTCCCGTGCGCTGCTCGGTCGCGCCGGTGAGCACTCCGTGCGACCCGAGAAGCTCACGGTCGGCACGGCCGAACTCGAGGGCGACGGCGTGCGGAACGCCTGGGGAACGGTCGTCGAGGCGATCTACCTCGGCAGCGGCATCCGCATCGTGGTCGACCTCGACGCCGGGACGCGTGTCACGGTGCTCGAGCAGAACGACCGCAACCGCGCGCACGACGACGAGCGCGGCGATCGCGTCGTCGTCACCTGGCACGACGCCGACGTGATCGCGCTCGAGGCATCCGACGTCCGGCTTCCGGATGCCGCAGCACCGGCGCCCGCATGACCTGCACCACCCCCGCACCACCCACACAGAACAGGAGAGAACCATGAAGCGGATTCCGCGTACGGCTCGCCGCGGCGCGACCGTCGGGCTCGCGATCGCCTCGATCGCCGTGCTCACGGCCTGCGGCACCACCGCCGCCTCGAACGACAGCGCCGGTGAGGAGATCACCGAGCTCGGGGAGATGGAGGGCCAGGTGTCGCTCCTCGCGTGGCCCGGCTACGTCGAGGACGGCTCGAACGACCCCGCCATCGACTGGGTCACCCCCTTCGAGGAGGAGACCGGCTGCCAGGTCACCTCGAAGACCTACGGCACGTCGGACGAGGCGTTCAACCTCATGAAGACCGGCGAGTACGACGTCGTCGCGGCATCGGGCGACGCCTCGCTCCGCCTCGTCGCGGCCGGCGACGTGGCACCCGTGAACACCGACCTCATCCCGAACTACGAGGGCATCTACGACTTCCTGAAGATGCAGTCCTGGAACTCGGTCGACGGCAAGGCCTACGGCGTGCCGCACGGCTACGGCGCCAACCTGCTCATGTACAACACCGAGGTCTTCCCCGAGCCTCCCACGTCGTGGGACGTCGTCTTCGACAAGGCGAGCGAGCACGCCGGCAAGGTGACCGCGTACGACTCGCCCATCTACATCGCCGACGCCGCGGTCTACCTCATGCACCACCAGCCCGAGCTCGGCATCGAGAACCCCTACGCCCTCGACGAGGAGCAGTTCCAGGCGGCGGTCGACCTGCTCAAGGAGCAGCGCGCGTCGATCGGCGAGTACTGGTCGGACTACCTCAAGGAGATCCAGGCGTTCGAGACCGGCGACACGGTCGTCGGCACGAGCTGGCAGGTCATCCAGAACGTGCTCGAGAGCTCGGGCGCGCCGACCGCGGTCGTGCTCCCCGAAGAGGGGACGACCGGCTGGTCGGACACCTGGATGATCGCGTCGGAGGCGAAGAACCCCAACTGCGCCTACGCGTGGCTGAACTACATCGCGAGCCCGGAGGCCAACGCCGCCGCGACCGAGTACTTCGGTGAGGCGCCGTCGAACGAGGCCGCCTGCGAGTTCCGCTCGGAGGGGTCGTGCGAGGCGTTCCACGCCGGTGACGAGGAGTACGCGTCGCAGATCTGGTACTGGTCGACGCCCATCGCCGAATGCCTCGACGGCCGGACCGACGTGGAATGCGTCGACTACTCCGGCTGGACCGCGGCCTGGCAGGAGATCAAGGGCTGACGCCTCGGCCGTCGGGGAGCGTCCGCACCGCGCGCGCTCCCCGACCGCCGATCCCCACTTCCCACTCACTCCCGACAGGACACGCATGACGACCCACGCACCCGTGCCCCGACCGCGGGAGACGACCGCGCGCGCGGCATCCGTCTTCCTGAGCACCCACCCGAGGGCGCGCCTCGCGCTGCTGCTCACCGCGCCGCTGTTCTGGCTCGGACTGGTCTACATCGTCGCGCTCGTGCTGCTGCTCGTCACGGCGTTCTGGTCGGTCGACAGCTTCACCGGGCAGATCAGCCAGACGTGGACGCTCGACAACATCATCACCGTGCTGACGGGGTCGCTCTACCAGACGGTCACCCTCCGCACGCTCGGTGTGGCCCTGCTCGTGACGATCATCGACGTCGCGCTCGCGCTGCCGATCGCGTTCTACATGGCCAAGGTCGCGACGCCGCGCATGCAGCGCATCCTCGTCATCGCCGTGCTGACCCCGCTGTGGGCGTCGTACCTCGTCAAGGCGTACGCCTGGCGGTCGGTGCTGTCGCAGGACGGCATCCTCGAGTGGCTCGTCGCGCCCTTCGGCGGGAGCACCCCGGGCTACGGGCTGCCCGCGACGATCATCACGCTGTCGTACCTGTGGCTGCCGTACGTGATCCTGCCGATCTACGCCGGGCTCGAGCGGGTGCCCGACTCGCTGCTCGAGGCATCCGGCGACCTCGGCGCCCGCACCTGGCCGACGCTGCGGCACGTCGTCCTCCCGCTCGCGCTGCCGGCCATCATCGCGGGCACGATCTTCAGCTTCTCGCTCTCGCTCGGCGACTACATCACCGTCAACATCGTCGGCGGCGCGAACCAGATGCTCGGCAACCTCGTGTACACCAACGTCGGCGCGGCCAACAACCTGCCGCTCGCGTCGGCGATCGCCCTCATCCCGATCGTGATCATCTTCGGGTACCTCTTCCTCGTGCGCCGCACCGGCGCCCTCGACAACCTCTAAGGCAGACGGATGCGTCTCTCCCGCTTCTCCCGCACGACGCTCGGCGTCATCACCGCGATCATCCTCGGGATCGTGTACGTGCCGCTGCTCGTCGTGCTCGTGAACTCGTTCTCGACCTCGACGTCGCTCACCTGGCCGCCGCCCGGCTTCACGCTCGAGTGGTGGGGGCGGGCGTTCCGCAGCGCGGGAGCGCTCGAGGCGGTGTCGACGAGCGTGCAGGTCGCCGTCATCTCGACCCTCATCTCGCTCGTGCTCGGCACGCTCATCTCCCTCGCCCTGCAGCGGTTCGCCTTCTTCGGGCGCGACGCGATCAGCCTGCTCATCATCCTGCCGATCGCGCTGCCGGGCATCATCACCGGCATCGCGCTGAACAACTTCTTCCGCACCATCATGGGCGTGCCGCTCTCGATCTGGACGGTCGTCATCGCCCACGCGACGTTCTGCATCGTCACGGTGTTCAACAACGTGATCGCGCGCCTGCGGCGGCTCGGCACCAACCTCGAGGAGGCATCCGCCGACCTGGGCGCGGGGGTGTGGACGACGTTCCGGCTCGTGACCTTCCCCCAGTTGCGCTCGGCGCTGCTCGCGGGCGGCCTGCTCGCCTTCGCGCTGAGCTTCGACGAGATCATCGTCACGACGTTCACGGCGGGATCGGGTGTGACGACGCTGCCGATCTTCATCCTGAACAACATGTTCCGGCCGAGCCAGGCGCCCATCGTGTCGGTCATCGCCGTGGTGCTCGTGCTGATCTCGATCATCCCGATCTACATCGCGCAGCGGCTGTCGGGGTCGGAGCAGCAGCGCCGCTGAGCGGCCGGTCGTCGTGGCATCCGCGAACCTGGTGCTCATCTGAGCGCTTCGTGACGCGTCGCCTGCACATGTGCGTGCGTCACGTGAACGTCTCGTGACGACTCTTCCCGGCGCGCTGCCCGCTCGCCTAGGCTGGCGCCCGTCTGGCGGGTCACGGTGGCCCACCTGCACGAGGAGCCCACGATGCATCGATCCCTCCATCGCCTGACCGTCGGCCTCACCGCCGCTGCGACCGCAGCCGTGGGCCTGGCCGTGCCGACCTCCGCGTTCGCCGCGGATGGCGCACCGGTCATCAACGAGTTCTCGGCGAGCACGACCGGCACCGACGTCGAGTACGTCGAGCTGCTCGCGGCGGCCGGCAGCGACCTGAGCGGGTACCGCGTGCTCGAGCTCGAAGGCGACTTCGCGGCCGCGACGCCGACCGCGCTCGGCGTCGTCGACGAGGTGATCTCGTTCGGCACCGCCGACGGGGATGGCCGCTTCCTGCTCTCGCTCCCCGCCAATGCGCTGGAGAACGGCACCATGAGCCTGCTGCTCGTGAGCGGATTCGCCGAGCCCCTCGGCACCGACCTCGACGCGAACGACGACGGCGTGCTCGAGCTGCCGGCCGGCGTCACCCTCGTCGACTCCATCGCCGTGCACGACGGGGGCACGGGCGACCGGGCCTACGGATCGACCGTGCTGACGGTGGCCTACGACGGGCTCTCGTTCGCGCCCGGCGGCGCCTCGCGCATCCCCGACGGCACCGACACCGACGCGACCGGCGACTGGGTGCGCAACGACTTCGACCTGGCCGGGATCCCGGGCACCACCGGGACGCTCGTCGCCGGCGAGGCCCTGAACACGCCGGGTGCCGCCAACTCCACCGGCGAGACGGAGGAGCCCCCTGTCGAGGTCGACTGCGCCGCACCGGTCGTGACGATCGGCTCGGTGCAGGGAACCACGGACGTCTCGCCCGTCGTCGGCGCGACCGTCGAGATCGAGGGCGTCGTCGTCGGCGACTTCCAGGCCGGCGGATTCGCCGGCTACTCCGTCCAGGATGCCGGCGACGGTGTCGCGGCGACATCCGACGGCATCTTCGTCTACGCGCCGGGCGGCGAGGACGTCGCCGTCGGCGACGAGGTGCACGTCGTGGGCGTCGTGAGCGAGTACAACGGCATGACCGAGGTCACCGCCGAGGGCATCGCCGTCTGCGCGAATGATGCGGCACTGCCCGCGCCCACCGCGATCAGTCTGCCCGCCGACCCTGCGCTGTACGAGCCGCTCGAGAACATGCGGGTGACGCTGCCGCAGCAGCTCTCCATCCTCGAGTTCTTCGAGTTCGCCCGCTACGGCACGGTGACGCTCGGCAGCGAGCGGCACATGACGCCGACCGCCGTCGTCGAGCCGGGCTCGCCCGAGTACCTCGCGCTGGTCGAGGCGAACGCCCGTGACACGCTCACGCTCGACGATGCTCGGTCGACGGAGAACCCCGACCCCGCCCTCCACCCCGACGGCGACGTCTTCACCCTCGAGCACTCCTTCCGCGGCGGCGACCTCGTGTCGAACGTCACCGGGGTGCTCGACTACCGCCTCGACGCACCGAGTGCGCCCGCCGCGTCCGCCGGGTGGCGCATCCAGCCCACCGAGGGCGCCGACTTCCAGGCGGTGAACCTCCGCACCGAGAACGACGTCCCCGCCGTCGGCGGCACGACCACGGTGTCGAGCTTCAACGTGCTGAACTACTTCACGACCCTCGGCTCGCGCGGGGCGAACGACCAGGCGGAGTTCGACCGGCAGGAGGCCAAGATCGTCTCGGCCCTCGCCGCGATCGACGCCGACATCTTCGGGCTCATCGAGATCGAGAACAACGGCGACACGGCAGTGGGTGCGCTCGTCGGCGCGCTGAACGAGCGCGTCGGCGCCGGCACGTACGACTACATCTCCACCGGCATCCTCGGCACCGACGTGATCACGACGGCGCTCATCTACAAGCCGGCGGAAGTCGCGCCCGCCGGCGCGCACGCCGTGCTCGACGAGACGGTCGATCCCCGGTTCGACACCGACCGCAACCGTCCGGCGCTCGCGCAGACGTTCACCGACCTCGGTACCGGCGGTGACGTGACCGTCGTCGTCAACCACCTCAAGTCGAAGGGCTCGGCCTGCGGTGCCGCGGACCCCGACACGGGCGACGGCTCGGGCAACTGCAACCTCACGCGGACGGCCGCAGCGGAGGCCCTCGTCGACTGGCTCGCCGGTGACCCGACCGGGCAGGGCTCGGGCAACGAGCTCGTCATCGGAGACCTCAACGCCTACGACAAGGAGGACCCGATCGACGTCTTCCGTGCCGGCGGGTACACCGACCTCCTCTTCGAGTACCAGGGCGAGCACGCGTACTCCTACGTGTTCGACGGCCAGCTCGGCTACCTCGACTACGCGCTCGCCGGCACCGAGCTCCTCGACAACGTCACCGGAGCGGGGGCGTGGCACATCAACTCCGATGAGCCGAGCCTGATCGATTACGACATGACGTTCAAGAAGCCGGCGCAGGACGCCCTCTGGGCGCCCGACGAGTGGCGGTCGAGCGACCACGACCCGGTCGTCGTCGGTCTCGACCTCGACGAGACGGCGCCCGAGCTGCACGTCACCGCCGATCCGTCCGTCGTCTTCCCGCCCGACAACCGGTGGCGCTCGGTGACCTTCGACATCGCCGCGGTCGACAACAGCGGCGGCGCCGTGTCCGTCGAGATCGTCGATGTCGCGGCGGCCGGTCACAAGGCCGAGATCCGCGAGGTGTCCGACACCGAGGTGGAGGTGCGCGCCCGCAACGGTGCCGTGTACACGGTGACGTTCGAGGCGACCGATCCGAGCGGCAACGCGACCACGGAGACGGTCACGATCACGGTCGGGCGATAGAGGCCCGCCGGCCCGACGCGGACCCGCCGCGCTGACCCGAGAGGGCCCGATGCTCCTGGAGCATCGGGCCCTCTTCCTCGGCCCCGGCCGGCCGGGCAGCGAGCTCGGGCGAGGACCGGCGACGGGCGTCAGGCCCGATCGGCGGCGGGCACCTTCACGAAGAGCATGAGCACGAGGCCCGCGGCGAGCACGATGGCGATGCCGAGGATGCCCCAGTACGTGGCGCCGGCGACCGCGATCAGCGCGGCCCACAGCAGCGGCGAGAGGAAGCTCGCGGCGCGACCGGTCGTCGCATAGAGCCCGAAGATCTCGCTCTCCCGCCCGGCCGGCGTGACACGCGCCAGGAAGGACCGGGACGCCGCCTGCGCAGGACCCACGAAGAGGGTGAGCACGAGGCCGAAGATCCAGAAGACGAGCTTGCCGGAGTCGTGCAGGAGGAACACGACGAGCGCCGAGACGACGAGCCCGCTGAGGGCCGCGAGGATGACCGCGCGGGGGCCGAAGCGGTCGTCGAAGCGGCCCGCGACGATCGTGGACACGCCCGCGAGCACGTTCGCCGCGATGCCGAAGATGAGCACCTCGTTCGAACTGAAGCGGAATACGACGGCGGCGATCACCGCGCCGAACGCGAACACACCGGCCAGTCCGTCGCGGAACACCGCGCTCGCGAGCAGGAACCAGAACGTCGGTCGCGAGTCGCGCCAGAGCGCGACGATGTCACGCCACAGCACCGCGTAGCTGCGCCAGAACGAGACCCGCTCGCGATGGGGTGCGGGCGGCGCCTCGGGAACGTACACGAGCACCGGCCAGGCGAACAGCAGCGTCCACACGGCGCAGCCGAGGGCGATCACCCGGTACGCGAGGCCGTTCTCGGTCGGCATGCCCCACCAGTCGAACGTCGTCGCGACGACGACGAGCGCGAGTGCCACGATGCCGCCGATGTAGCCGAGTCCCCAGCCGAGTCCCGACACCCGGCCGACGGTCTTCGGCGTGGACACCTGCACGAGCATGGCGTTGTAGTTGACGCCCGCGATCTCGCTGAACACCGTGCCCGCTGCGATCAGCGCCACGCCGAGCAGGAAGAACGCCGGTGCGCCCTGCACGAAGAACAGCGCGAACATGCACAGCACGAGGGCCGCCGTCGCGCCGCCGAGCCAGACCTTCCGCCGGCCTGCGGCATCCGCTCGCTGGCCGAGCACCGGAGCGAGCACCGCGATGAGCACGCCGGCGATCGTGATCGCCCAGCCGAGGCCGCTCGCGAGGTCGGCGATGCCGCGCTCGTACACCGGGTCGCCCTCGCCCAGGGCCGCGACGGCCGGGTCGAGGAAGGTGTCGCTCGTCAGGTAGAGCGCCGTGAAGACGAAGGTGAGGATGACGGAGTTGAACGGCTGCGTCGCCCAGTCCCAGACGGCCCAGGCGATGACCTGACGACGCGGGATCCTCCGCCCCTGCTGCAGCTCGAGGCCCGTGACCGTGAACGCGTCGCTGTCGGGGGTCGACGGCGCGAGGCGCGCGCCGCCGGCCTCGCCCGCATGCGCGTCACCGGATGGCTCGGAGGGGAACGTCATGACGCAAGCCTCGTCCTGTCGAGTGAACGGAAGGTGACGGCTGGCGGCGCGCCCCGGCATCCGTCGATCGGCGCCGAACCTGCTGCGCTGCAGCGCCGGCGGGTGGCCCGACGGAAGCGCCGCGCTGCACGCTCACCTCGCGGTGGTGTCGCCGGCGCCGAGCCGGAGGTCCGTCACGACCGGGAAGTGGTCGGAGGGGAAGAGGCCGTCGACCGGCGCGTCCACCGTGCAGGCCGCGTCGACGGCGACCTGCGACCCGTGCCGGACGAGGATGTGGTCGATGCGGCGGTCGATCTCCTTCGTCGCCTCGAGCGGCGCGAACGGCACGGCCGAGCTGAGCGTCACGGCACGCGGGTCGCCGCCGCCGAGCTCCCACGTGTCGTCGGCCACCGCCCTGAGCGGCGCGAACTCCGCCTGGCTCGCGTCGCAGTTGAGATCGGCGAGCAGGAGTCGGGGCACGCCCGTGTCTGCGGCGACGAGCTCGGCGAGCCGCCGAGTCTGGGCGACGTGATCGTCGGCGAAGTCGGGTTCCCACTCGGTCGCCGCGACGACGACGTCGAAGGGAGTCTCGGGGTGCTCGATCCGCGCCTCGAGCGCCACGGGAGGCACCTGCCGATGGCTCACGGGCAGCTCGTGCCGACGCGGCGTGCCGACCGGCCAGCGGCTGACGAGCCCCACGCCCAGCAGCACGCCGACCTGATCGGGATGCTCCTGCGGCTCGGGCACGGGCGGCAGCGAGGGCGAGAGGAACGCGGCGTGCATCCCGAGCCGATCGGCGATGAGGTGCGCCTGGGAGCCGCCCTCGACGCCCCAGCACTCCTGCAGGCCGAGCACGTCGGGCCGCAGCCGCTCGAGCACGGTCAGCAGCGCCCCCTCCCGCGCACGCCAGTCGGGCTCGAAGCGCCACAGCACGTTCCAGGTGATGAGCCGCATACGCGCGAGCGTAGGGCCGCCCTCCGGCATCCGGAAGCCCCCGCCTCGCACCGAGCGGGCGCCGCACACCTCTGGTCGCTCCGTGCATCCACGCTCCGATGCGGGGGAGTCGCGACACGCCGTCGCCGGGCGATCCGGCGCGGCGAGTTGCGACCCCTCGCGAGGCGGCGCGGGCGCGACGCGGACTCAGAACCCGACCTCGCCCACGAGCTCCCCGAAGAGCTCCTCGGCGTCGCACTCGAGCCGCTGCCGCGAGAACCAGTCGCACACGTTCACGCAATCCCGGTGCAGCAGGTCGAAGCCCTGCGGATTCGACACGAGGTCGACGACCTGCGGCAGGTCGATCGCGACGATCCGCCCCTCGTGCACGAGCAGGTTGTACGGCGACAGGTCGCCATGGGCGAGGCCGGCCCGGGCGAGCACGTGCATGAAGTCGGCCACCTGCTGGAAGAGCCCACGCAGTGTCGCGGCATCCGCTCGTTGTTGCGCGAGCCGGGGCGCGGCCACGCGGCCGTCGCCGATGAACTCCATGAGCACCTCGGTCTCGTGCACCTGCACCGGATACGGCACGGATGCCCCGAGCTCGTGCAGGCGGCTGAGCGCGTCGAACTCGGCGTACGCCCACTGCACTCGCGCCACCGCGCGACCGAACGTCGTGCCCTTCGCGACGGCGCGCACGTCGCGGCTGCGGCGGGTGCCGCGGCCCTCGGTGTACACCGACGACCGGTGGAAGTCCGAGTGCTCGCTCGTGCGATACCGCTTGGCAGCGAGCAGGACGCGGTTGCCAGGGACATCGTGCGGGGCATCCGGGATCGCCCGTTCGATGAGGTGGAGGTCCGCCTCCTTGCCGGTCTTGACGACGCCGAGTTCGGTGTCGATCGCCGCGGCGGAGGTGACGAGCCAGTCGGGGCGCGGCTCCGGGCCGCGTTCGGATGGGATGGTCGCCGGCCAGGTCGACCAGCGTTGGCCCTCGCCGGGCTCGGTGGCCTGGAACATGAGGGCGGTGTCGAGCGGGTTCGCCGCGCCGAACGGCGCAGCGGAGTCATCGTCGAGGGACGAGAGGAAGGTCACGGTGTTCTCCGAGGTCACGGAGGCCACCGAGCGCGCTATCCGCGGGCGGCCTCGCAGGGAAGGGTGTCTGCGATGCGCACGACAATGACGGTGTTCATCGATCTGCTCCTTCCGACTCGGATGACGGATGCCGCGACCGCGGCCCGACGAGAGCATACTCGCCGGCGGCGGCGCGCGTAAAGGGCCGGATCGCAACCGGACTCACGCGGCGGGGCGGCCGGCCGCACGGTGCTGCACGAGCAACTGGACCGCGACCCCGGCGATGAGCACCGAGAACGCGACGTTCGACCAGAACGGCGTGATCGCGGTGGCGGTCAGCAGGCCCAGCGGGGATGCCGCGCATG
>JAPSJU010000052.1 GCA_031178025.1 Agromyces sp.
CTGGCGAGCTCTCGCCCGACCACGTCGCGATGGAGCACGAGGTGCTCGTCTCCTTCGTCGATCCCGTCGATCCCTGGACCGGCACCGGGGTCTCCACCGTCTCCACCGCGTCCGCCGACCGCATCCATGAGGACCCACGATGACGCTGACCGCCACCCGCACCCTGCTCGACGAGGCGCGCGCCGCAGGCCGCGGACTCGGCGCCTTCAACGTCGTGCACCTCGAGACCGCCGAGGCCCTCGTCGGAGCCGCCGAGGACGCCGGCCTGCCCGTGATCCTGCAGATCTCCGAGAACTGCGTGCGCTACCACGGCGGCTTCGATCCCATCGCCCTCGCGACGCTCGCCATCGCCGACGCCTCGACCGCGCGTGTGGCGGTGCACCTCGACCATGCCGAGAGCGCCGACCTCGCCCTGCGCGCGATCGAGCGAGGCTTCGGCTCCGTCATGTACGACGGCGCCGCGCTCGAGTTCAGCGAGAACGTCGCCACGACCCGACGAGTCGTCGAGGCCGCGGATGCCGCGGGCGTGCTCGTCGAAGCCGAGCTCGGCGAGATCGGCGGGAAGAACGGCGCACACACGCCGGGCGTGCGCACCGACCCCGACGAGGCCGCGCGCTTCGTCGCCGAGACGGGCGTCGGCGCACTCGCCGTGGCGGTCGGATCCTCGCACGCCATGACCGAGCGGGTCGCCGCGATCGACCTCGACCTCGTCGAACGGCTCGCGGCGGCCGTCCCCGTGCCGCTCGTGCTGCACGGCTCATCCGGCGTGCCCGACGCCACGATCGTGCGGGGCATCCGCGCCGGCCTCACGAAGATCAACGTGTCGACCCACCTCAATGCGGGCTTCACCGGCGAGGTGCGACGCCAGCTGGCGGAGCATCCGTCGGTCGTCGATTCGCGGACATACGTGGCGGCGGGCCGTGCGGTGGTGCGCGCTGAGGCCGCGCGCCTGCTGACGTCGTTCGCCAGTCCTCGGGAGACGCCATGAACCGGGCCGAACGCCTGAGCGCCGTGCTCGACCTGCTCGCCGAGAGCGGGCAGATCGAGGTCGACCAGATCGTCGAACGGCTCGACGTCTCACCGGCGACCGCGCGACGCGACCTCGACGCGCTCGCGCAGCAGCAGCTGCTCACCCGGACCCGTGGCGGCGCCGTGGCCCATTCGGTCGCGTACGACCTGCCGATCCGCTACAAGAACCAGCAGAATCCCGCCGCGAAGGCCGCGATCGCGCAGGCGGCGAGCGGGCTCGTGCCACGCGGGGCGGTCATCGGGCTCTGCGGCGGGACGACGGCCACCGCGATCGCCGACGCGCTCATGTCGCGCGCCGACATCATGGAGCCCTCCCCCGAGCCGAGTCTCACCGTCGTGACGAACGCGATCAACATCGCCATGCAGCTCGCGATGCGTCCGCAGATCAAGACCGTGGTGACCGGCGGCGTCGTGCACGCGCGATCGTACGAACTCGTCGGCGCCTACGCCGACACCGTGCTCGGCAGCATCACGCTCGACATCGCGTTCATCGGCGTGAACGGACTGGACGCCGGCGTCGGCCCCACCTCGCACGACGAGCGCGAGGCCGCGGTCAACGCCCTGATGGCGTCACGCGCGACGCAGGCGGTGCTCGTGGCCGACGCCTCGAAGCTCGACAAGCGCGCGTTCGCGGCGATCGGGCACCGTCGGCTGTTCTCGACGGTGATCACGGATTCCGCCGCCTCGCTCGAACAGCGGCAGCGCCTCACCGACGGCGGCTACGACGTTATCGTTGCGTAGGTGAGCACCCCCACGACCGTCATCCACTCGGCCCGCCTCATCAGCGGCGGCGACACCGTGACCGACGCATGGGTGCGATTCGAGGGCGATCGGGTGGCGGCGCGCGGCCGCGGCGACGGCTGGCGCGTCGGCGCCGACGAGACGACCGGGGTGACGGATGCCGCGGGGCGCGCGCTGGTGCCCGGATTCATCGACCTGCACTGCCACGGCGGCGGCGGCGCGTCCGTCGACGACGGTGCGGACGCGATCGCCACGACGCTCGCGACGCACTCGGCGCACGGGACGACGCGATCGGTGCTCTCACTGGTGACGGCGCCGGTCGAGGAGCTGGCAGTCCGGCTCGAGACGATCGCCCGGGTCGCGGCATCCGATCCGCGGGTGCTCGGCGCACACCTCGAGGGGCCGTTCCTCGACCACGAGTTCCGCGGAGCACACGATCCCGCGCTGCTGCGCACCGCCGACCCCGCGGCGGTCGAGCGGCTGCTCGACGCTTCGCATGGCGCACTGCGACAGGTCACGATCGCGCCCGAGCACCCGGGAGCGACCGCGGCGATCGCCCGATTCGTCGAGGCGGGCGTGGCGGTCGCCGTCGGCCACACCGGTGCCGACTTCGCCACCGCGTCCGCGGCCTTCGACGCCGGGGCGACGATCCTCACGCACGCCTTCAACGGCATGCGCGGCATCCACCATCGCGCACCGGGCCCGGTCGTCGCCGCCATGCACGACGACCGGGTGACCCTCGAGATCATCAACGACGGCGTGCACGTGCACCCGGACGTCGTGCGGCTCGCCTTCTCGGGCGCACCGGGTCGGATCGCGCTCGTGACCGACGCCATGGCGGCCGCCGGGTCGGCCGACGGTCGCTACGTGCTCGGGTCCCTCGACGTCGTGGTCGACGGCGGCGTCGCCAGGCTCGTCGACGGCGCGTCCATCGCAGGCTCGACGCTGACGCAGGACGAAGCGCTCCGCCGGGCCGTGACCGGCAGTCGCATCCCGCTGGCCGAGGCGGTGGCGGCGCTGACCGAGATCCCCGCCGCCGCGATCGGGCGCAGCGCCGACCTGGGCCGGCTCGACCCGGGGTTCCCGGCCGATGCCGTGCTGCTCGCCGATGACCTCGGCGTCGACGCGGTGTGGGTGGGCGGCGGTCGCGCCGCCTGAGCGCGCACGCTCGGAGGGGGCCCGGAGGCGTGCTCCCCATCGCCCCCGGGCGCCCCTCCCCGTGGACATGCCGCTCCGACGTCGTCGCGCCACGTCCGGCCGGCGTGCACCGGCTCCGTCGCAGGAGTTCGGGCCTCCCACGATGGTGTACCAGGTCGGGCCGTCGCGGGCCCTTCCCCCTGAGAGACGGGAGCGGTACGGATCCATGACGCGAGGCGACGGGAAATCTGGTGGAATGGCAGCATCCGTGATCGCGTCATGATCGCCGCATCGGCGCGTCCCTCTCATGACGACCCTCACCCGGACCATCGGAGACGACGTGCCACCGCAGCAGAGCACCCTGTCCGACGTCGCGCTCATCGAGCGCACGCGAGGCGGCGATCGTGCCGCCTTCGGCGAGCTGTGGCAGCGGCACGCCGCATCGGCCCGGACCGTCGCCCGGTCGTACAGCTCGCTCGACCCCGACGACCTCGTGGCGGAGTCGTTCACGAAGATCTACGACGCCATCCTGGCCGGCGGCGGTCCGACGGCGGCGTTCCGCCCCTATCTCTTCACCACGTTGCGCAACACCGCGGCCAGCTGGGGCCGCGCACGGCGTGAGGTGAACCTCGAGACGCTCGAGTCCTTCGAGGATCCGGCGACGAGCGAGTCGGCCACCCTCGACGCGCTCGATCGCTCGACGACGGCGCAGGCGTTCCGCTCGCTTCCCAGCCGTTGGCAGGAGGTGCTCTGGTACTCCGAGGTCGAGGGGATGCCGCCGGCGCGGATCGCTCCGCTCGTCGGGATGTCGGCGAACGCCACTGCGGCACTCGCCTACCGAGCGCGGGAGGGCCTGCGGCAGGCGTGGATCCAGGCGCACCTGCGCAACCCCGACAATGAGCCCGAGTGCCGATGGACGATCGAGCGCCTGGCCGCCTACACGCGCGACAAGCTCCGCACCCGTGAGACCGGGCGGCTCGAACAGCACCTCGACGAGTGCGCGAAGTGCACGATCGTGGCCGCCGAGGCCCGCGAGGTGGGCTCCCGGCTCGCGCTCGTGCTGCTGCCCCTCGCCGCGGGCATCAGCGGTGCGACCGCGTACTCGGGGTGGCTCGCACACGGGGCGCCGGGAGTGGACGTGGCGCTCGGCGCTGCGGGCGTGCCCTCGTGGGCAGCGGCGGGCGCCCCGCGGGCGTCCGACGGCGCCGGGGCGTCGGCCGGCCCCGGCGGGTCGGCCTCGTCCGGCACGGCCGCGTCCACCGGCTCCGCCGCGTCGACCGCCGGCCTCAGCGCCGCCGGCATCGCGGTGGGCGCGACGATCGGCGGGCTCGTCCTCGCGGCGGCGGCCGTCGCCGCCGTCATCGTCGTCCCCACCCTCGCCGCGACATCGGAGGCCGCACCGTCGACGGCCTCGTCGGCCGAGGCGCCCGTCGACGCTCCCGTCGACGCCCCCCTCGAGTTCCCGGCACCGGTGCTTCCCGAGGCGATCCCGCCCGCCGCCGTCGCCCCGCCGGTCCCCGACGCTCCGGTCGCGGCGCCGCCGCGGGTCGCGCCGTCCGCGCCCCCGCCGCTTCCGGCGCCGGCGGCGGAGCCGCAACCGCAGCCCGGACCCGAACCCCGGCCCACACCGGAGCCGGTGCCGGGCGATACCGTCGCGCTCCCGGTCGCCTTCACGGTCGACAGCGCGGGCGGTCTCGTCGATCCTGTGCTCGCGGGCACCGCCGAGCCCGGCGCCCTCGTCGTCGTCACCGCGTCGGACGGCCGGACCTGGAGGGCGACCGCGCAGCGGACCGGCGCCTGGTCGGTGCTCGCAGCGGACTCGGTCGCGGGCGCCACGACGTACACGGCGGTGCAGACCGATGCCGCGGGCAACACGTCGGCCCCGAGCGCCCCGCGCACCGTCGTGCTGACCCCGCCGAGCCTCGTCGTGAGCACGTACGACGGGTCCATCGGGTGGGGGTGGTTCGACGGCGAGCCCGAAGCGATCGTCCAGGTCCTCGTCGAGGGCGTTCCGCTGGGGACGGTGCAGCTCGACGATGCCGGCCGATACGACCGCTGGCTCGGTCCGTTCGCGCCGGTCAGCCAGGTGGGCGTCCGTTACCTCGCCGACGACGGACGGACCGGCCCGACCGCCGCTGCGACCTCATGGGGCTGAGGTTCGTCGCGCGGGAGCAGCGCAACGGACGCACTAATCTGGGCGGATGACCACCGACGCCCCCTCGCACCTGTACCACTGGGTCGTGACGCTCGCGTGCACGGACGGACCGGGCATCGTGCACGCCGTGAGCGGCGCCATCGTCGCCGCCCGCGGCAACATCACCGAGAGCCAGCAGTTCGCCAGCCACGACACGGGCCGGTTCTTCATGCGCATCCAGGTCGAGTCGCCGGCGGAGCGCCCCGAGATCGAGGCCGCCCTCGCGCCGGTCGTCGAGCGCTGGGACATGACCTGGCACCTCGACGAGGTGGGCCGTCCGCTCCGCACGCTCGTGCTCGCCTCCACTGCCGGGCACTGCGTGAACGACCTGCTCTTCCGCCAGCGGGCGGGGCAGTTGCCCGTCGACATCCCGCTCGTGCTCTCGAACCACGGCACCCTCCGCGACCTGGTCGACTTCTACGGCGTGCCCTTCGAGGCAGCGGCAGTGACGGATGCCACGTCGAAGACCCTGTTCGAACAGCGCGTGCTCGCTGCGGTCGACGAGTACGACATCGAGCTCGTCGTGCTCGCCCGGTACATGCAGATCCTCACCCCTGAGCTCTGCGAGGCGCTCGCAGGCCGCTGCATCAACATCCACCATTCCTTCCTGCCGGGGTTCAAGGGTGCGAATCCCTACCGGCAGGCGCACGCCCGGGGCGTCAAGCTCATCGGCGCGACCGCCCATTTCGTGACGAGCGACCTCGACGAGGGGCCCATCATCGAGCAGAACGTCGTGCGCGTCGATCACTCCCGCTCCGTCGCCGAACTCGTCGCGATCGGTCAGGACGAGGAGAGCCGCACGCTCTCGCAGGCCGTCAAGTGGTACGCGGAGCGCCGCGTGCTGCTCGACGGCGCCCGCACCATCATCTTCCGCTGATCCGGTCCGGGCGACGCCCGCACGCCAGCCTGCCTCCCACGCGCGCACCGCGAGCGTCGATGCGCGCACGGGAGAAGTAGGCTGGATCGCTGTGAGCAGCGCCGTGCCGAACGAACCCCAGCCGAGCATCGGACCCAACGAGGTCCTCCGTTTCCTCCTCGAGCTGTTCGCGTTCGTGAGCCTCGGCATCTGGGGCTTCGTGGCGTTCCCCCTGCCGTGGCCCGGCGTGCTCATCGGCCTCGGCGCTCCCGCGCTCGCGATCCTCGCCTGGGCCCTCTTCGTCTCGCCGAAGGCGGTGCTCCGGGTCGACCCGTTCGGGCGCGCCCTCGTCGAGATCGCCGTGTTCACGGCCGCCGCCCTCGCATGGTGGATGCTCGGTCAGCCGATCGTCGCCGTGACGTTCGCGGTGGTGGCCGCCGTGAGCGGCATCCTCAACGGACGCAAGCAGTTCAGCGACTGAGGACCGGCACCCGGGACGGCTGCGGGTCGGCGTCATCCGGCTCCGCCTCCCCGACGGCGACGTTCGGCCGCCCGCCGTCCCCGGATCGGACGTGGCCGGCGATCGACAGCAGGATGCCTCCGCCCGCCCACGAGGCGAGGACGAGCCACGGGAAGCTCGTGTCGGCAGCGGGGAAGTACGAGAGCTCGCGCATGAGGGTCGCCGCAGCGCCGGGCGGGAACCATTGCCCGATCTCGCCCCAGGGCACCGGCAGCATCTCCTTCGGCAGCGCCGCGCCTGAGATCGGGTTGGCGATGAGGAGCATGATCACAGGCCCGACGGCGATGCCGGCACGGCCGACCAGGGCGACGGCGCCCGTGATCGGAGCGGCGATCGCGGCGAGCGCGAGGGCGATGCCCCCGGCGTTCAGCCAGTAGTCGCCCTGCAGCGAGCCGAACCAGCCCTGCAGGATGCCCGCGAGGGCGAGGCCGCCGACGGACGAGGAGACGATCAGGGCGATCAGCCGGCGGTTCGCGCCGATGACGGAGAGCGAGATCGCGATGCCACCGAGCATCCCTCCGAGGACGATGGGGAACAGCGCCGCCGTGAGGCCGGTGCCACGCGGATCCGTCTCGGCGAGCGGGACGACGTCGACGACGTCGACCTCGATGCGAGGCGGAGCCGTCGGCGCTCCGGCCGCCTGCGCCGCGGCGGCCGCTCGGGCGTTGACGCCCTCCTCGAGCTGCGTGGCGACGGTGCCGAGCAGTTGCGCGACGGGCGGGCTCGACGCCGAGGAGGTGAGTACTTCGGGGTGCTCGCCGAGCACGATGGCGCCGTACGCGGTGCGCGTTCGGATGGCCTCGACGGCGGCATCCCGGTGCTCGACCTCCGTGAACGCGATCACGCCGGGCGACTGCTCGTCGACGGTGCGCTCGACGGCGGCCACGGCGTCGGCGGGCCCGGTGATCGCGACGGGAAGATCGTCGGGCGCGGCCGTGACGGCCGGCCACGAGAACGCGAGCACGAGCGTGGAGACGACCGCCGCGAGCGCGAGGGCGAGCCCGAGCAGTCTCAGTACGGGAGTCGGCGCGGTGGTGGGTGTCGGTGTCATGGCTCCTCCAAAAAAAGCGAATGTTCGTTCTTTATTAGAATGCAGGCCGCCGTCTATGCTGTCAAGAACGATCATTCGTTTTGTCGGGAGGGGGCGCGGATGCCGCGGGTCACGGAGGCGTATCGGGTGGCGCGCCGCGATGAGATCATCACCGCCGCCCTCAACTGCTTCGCCGCGAAGGGGTACCAGCGCACCTCGATGGCCGACATCATCGAGGAGTCCGGGCTCTCGGCGGGCGCGATCTACGGACACTTCGCGGGGAAGAAGGAGTTGTTCGCCGCCGTCGCCGGCCGCGTGCTCGACTCCCGCCTCGGCGGCATCGCCTCGCACGCCGGCACGAGGGAGCCGCTCGCGCCGGGCGAGATCATGGCGACCCTGCTCGACGGCATCCGCCGCGAACCGTTCGCGAACGTCCTCGTCCTGCTCTGGGGCGAAGCCGTCGTCGATCCCGAGATCCGCTCGCTCGTGCAGACGGTGATCGCACGCGTTCGCGCCACCATCACCGCGGCGCTCACCGCGTGGGCCTCGGCGGTGCCGGGTCGCGTCGAGGGCGATCCCGCCGAGTGGGCCGCGCGCATGATGCCGGTCGTCGTCGCGATGGGTCCGGGATTCCTCGTCCAGCGCATGCTCATCGACGACTTCGACGAGGAGGGCTACCTCAGCGCGCTCAAGGACGCGTTCCCCCACTGACCGGCCACCGCGTACCGACCACCGGCCCGCCGGCGGCTGGCGGATCGGGTCAGATGCCCTGCCAGGCGGGCTTGTTCGCCCATGCGTGCCGGTAGTAGGCGACGTTCGCCAGTTCCGACGCCGCCGCCTCATCGACGACGACCGTGGTGTGCGGGTGCAGCTGGATGGCGGAGCCCGGCTGGTTCGCCGAGACCGGACCCTCCACCGCAGCGGCGACCGCGTGCGCCTTGGCCTCCCCGAACGCGAGGAGCACGAGGTGGCGCGCCCGCAGGATGGTGCCGATCCCCTGCGTGATGCAGTGCATCGGCACGTCGTCGGGCGAGTCGAAGAAGCGCGCATTGTCGTGCCGCGTCGGCTCGGTCAGCGTCTTCACGCGCGTGAGCGACGCGAGTGAGGAGCCCGGTTCGTTGAACCCGATGTGGCCGGTGCGGCCGATGCCGAGGATCTGCAGGTCCACCCCGCCCGCCGCCGTGATCGCCGTCTCGTAGTCGGCGCCGGCATGCTCGATGGTGGCGGGGTCGCCGTTCGGCACCCGCACGAGCTCCGGGGTGAGCCCCAGCGGCTCCACCACCTCGCGGGTGATGACCGCCCGGTAGCTCTCGGGGTGCCCCTGCGGGAGGCCGACGTACTCGTCGAGCGCGAAGCCACGCACGCCGCGCACGTCGATCGCTCCGTCGGCGATGCGCTGGGCCAGGGCCCGGTAGCTCGCGAGCGGGGTCGAGCCCGTGGCGAGCCCGAGCACGGCGTCGGGCTTGGAGCGGATGAGGGAGACGATCGCGTCGGCGACCAGTGCGCCGGCGGCATCCTCGCCCTCGACGATCACGACTTCTGCCATTGGTGTGCTCCTACGAGGCCGGCGCCGGGCGCGGCTGCCGGGAAGGCGAGGGAATGGCTGCACGCCCGCGTGATGGAGCGATGCAGGGAGCCGTCCAGGCGGCCCACTCGTTCAGGATACGGTGCGTGCCGTGCAGGATCGGGCGCCGTGCCCGGCGAGCCCCGCGCCCAGCGCGCGTCGAACCCGCACTCGCCAGGGGCACGCACTCATCCCTTGACGGCTCCGCTCACGAGTCCCGACGTCATCCGGCCCTGCACGATGAGGAAGAAGACGATGACGGGAATGGCCATGAGCGTCGAGCCCGCCATGATGCCGGCCCAGTTCGTCGTGCCGTTCGCGACCAGGAACGTGCGCAACCAGACGGGCAGGGTCATCGACTCGGGGCGGGCGTTCAGCACGAGCGCCATCACGAACTCGTTCCACGCCTGGAGGAAGCCGAACACGCCGGTCGCGATGAGCCCCGGGGCGAGCAATGGGAAGGTCACCCGCCAGAAGGCGGAGGACCTCGAGCATCCGTCGATCATCGCCGCCTCCTCGAGTTCGATCGGCACGCCGTTCACGAATCCGCGGAGCGTCCAGATCGTGAACGGCAGCACGGTCGCGACGTACACGATGGTGAGGCCCGCGATCGTGTTCAGGAGGTGCCAGCCGTCGATGACCCGGAACACCGAGACGATCATCGCCTCGCCGGGGATCATCTGCACGACGAGGATCGTGATGATGAAGGTGCGTCGGCTCGCGAACCGGAACCTCGTCACGGCGACGGCGGCCAGGAACGCGAAGGCCAGGGCGATGACGACGGTGAGGAGGGTGACGACGAGACTGTTGCCGAGCGCAGGGAAGAACGGGGTGCGCCCCGGGTCGAAGAGCACCGTCTCGTAGTTGCGGAGCGTGAGGTTGTCCGGCCAGAAGTGCAGTTCGGACCCGCGGATCTCGTTGTTCGGCTGGAAGGAGGTGTTGACCATCCAGTAGACGGGGAAGACGAAGAGCGCGAACAGCGCGACCGAGAGCATGCTCAGGAGCCACGTGGTGAGGCGACGACGGCCGCCTCCGGTGCGCCGCCTGCGGCCGGGCTGCTTCTCGGCGGCGGAGCGCCCGTCGACGCTCGGGCCGGGGGCGATGAGTGCCGTCACAGCTCCTCCTCCCTGGTGACCTGCCGCACGTACGAGATCGAGATCGACATGAGCAGCACCGCGGTGATCACGGCGATCGCGCCGCCGTGGCCGAAATCGCCTCCCGCGATCGAGGTCTGGTAGATGTACACGCCCAGGGTGTTCGTGAGGGCGCGGATGCCGCCGATGTCCTGGAGCGCGAAGATCTGCGTGAACACCTTCAGGTCCCAGATGATCTGCAGGATCGCGGTGATGAGGAAGATGGGCTTCAGGAACGGGAACACGACCAGCCGGAACCGCGTGATCCCGCCCGCCCCGTCGAGTTGCGCCGCCTCGAGCACCTCCTCGGGCACCTGGGTGAGCCCGGCGTACAGGGTGAACGCCACGAACGGGATGGCGCCCCACACGATGATGACGCCCGCGACGAGGAAGAAGCTCAACGGCTCGATGAGCCACGAGTGCTGGACGTACTCGTCGAGCCCGAAGGCGTTCACCAGCACGTGGTTGACGACGCCGTAGTCGGTGTCGAACATCCAGCCCCACACGACGGTCGAGGTGAGGGGCGGCATCGCCCACGCCAGCAGCATCCCGATCGTGAGCAGGAGCCGGAACCCCCTGTTCAGTCGGGTCATCATGACGGCGATGAGGGTGCCGAGCACCATCGTGGTGATCACGCACACGCCGGCGAAGAGCACGGTTCGCACGAGGACGGACCAGAACACCGGGTCGGAGAGCACATCGGCGTAGTTGCCGAACCAGACCCATTCGGGCGGGGCTCCGAAGACCTGCGCGCGGCCGAACTCCTGGAAGGAGGTGACGAGCAACTGGACGAGCGGCCAGCCGACGATGAGCGTCAGCACGATGAGCGCCGGGGTGAGCAGCGCGTACGGGGTGGGTCGGCCGCGGCGTCGCCGTGGCCGTGGGGGTCTGCTCGGCGGAGCGCCGGCGGGGTGTCCGCCGAGGGCGTCACCCGGTGCGGCACCGACTCGGCGGTCGACCGTGGTCATCTGGTACTCCTGTCGGGGCGGGAGGCCGGGAGGCCTCCGGGAGGGGAGGCGAGCCTCGGCCCGCCTCCCGTCCCGGAGGGCGGATCCGGTCAGCCGTTGAGGATCGCCTCGATCTCGTCGTCCGCCGTCGCGGCGAGCGCTGCGACGTCA
>JAPSJU010000053.1 GCA_031178025.1 Agromyces sp.
GCTTGATCACGAACAACTCCGCCCCGGGCACCCGACCCGACACGTTCCCACCCGTCCACACGACCAGCCCGTACCGCGTGAGCTCCGCATGCAGCTTCGCCACATCCGCGCGCACCCTCGCGATCGCGACCTCGACCTGGGGTCCGTAGCTGCTCATGCGCGGCTCACCTCGACCGTCGTGCCGCTCCGTCGACCGGCGCCCGACAGCGCGGGCGGGATGGTGGCGACGGTCATCGACACTGGGAGACTCCTTCGTCAAGCGGGAGGTTCAACGCGATCCCGGTCTGATGTGACCGTTCACATGGCGACACTCATGTTAGCCACATCGACGATCGAACTGTCAACTCGACGAGGTCACGGAACGGTAACACCATGCTCGGACGAGTCGGATGGTGGCGCTCCCGACCACCCTGCGTCGGGCCGGCGGCGCTCAGAATGCGGCGACGCCCGTGGTGCCGCGCACCAGGAGTTCGGGCACGATCGTGCCGTCCTGCTGCTCGCTGTCGTCCTCGAGGTCCCCGAGCAGCAGCGCGACGCACCGGCGCCCGAGCTCGGCGAAGTCCTGGCGCACCGTCGTGAGCGGCGGCCAGAAGTGCGCCGCCTCGGGGATGTCGTCGAAGCCGATGATCGACACGTCGCGGGGGATCTCCAGGCCCGCGTCGCGCACGGCGTGCATGAGGCCGAGCGCCATCTGGTCGTTCGACGCGAAGATCGCCGTGAAGTCCCGCACGGTGAGGAGCTCGCGCCCGGCGTAGTACCCGAAATCGGCCGTCCAGTCGCCGAGGATCGGCGCCGTCGTGGGAACGTCCTGCGCGCTCATCTCGTCGAGGAACCCGCGCATGCGGGCCTCGGCCTCGATCCAGTCCTGCGGACCGGCGAGATGGTAGATGTTCCGATGCCCGAGCTCGATCAGGTGCCTCGTCGCGAGGCGGGCGCCGGCGATCTGGTCGACCGAGAGCGCATGCCCCGGGTCGCGCCCCGTTGACTGCAGGGTGACGTACGGGAGATCGATCGAGAGCTGGGCGAGCGTGTCGAACACGCGCACCTGGGGCGCGATCACGACGAGGCCCTCGATGCCCTGGGCGGCCAGGTGCGCCAGCCCGTCGGCGATCGAGCCGGCATCGCCCGACTCGATGTTCGCCGTGGTCACCCAGTACCCCGCCTCGCGGGCGGCGGCCTCGATGGCGGCGATGCTCGACGCCGGGCCGTACTGGGTGCTGGACGCCGAGAGGATGCCGAGCGTGTGGGAGCGGCTCGTCACGAGCGCCCGGGCCGCGCGATTGGGCTTGTACTGCAGCTCGCTCATCACGTCGAGCACGCGCTGCTTCGTCTCCGGCCTGATGCTCGGATGCTGGTTCAGCACGCGCGAGACCGTCTGGTGCGAGACGCCGGCGAGGCGCGCGACATCGCGAATGCTCGGGGCACGGCCCCGCGGTGGCTCCTGTGTCACCGGCCCCTCGCTCCCGCAGCAGTACGGCATGTTCACGGTCACACACGCCAGCGAGTCCATTATGCACATCCGTGCACGGAATGTGACTGTCACAGATGTGACCGTCACATCGGCCGAGTCCGTGCCGACCGGTCCAACCCGGCGCCGCGCGAGGTATCGTGCTCTCGGGAACGCGGCGCCGGGTCCGTCCCCGGCGCACCGCGGGCGAGGAGGACGACGATGGCCGACTTCATGCACGACCTGCCGCTCAGCTGGCGGCCGCGTGACGACGAGCACACGGTCACCTCCGACTGGCGGGAGTCGCTCGCCGATGTCCTCGACCACGCCGCATCGGCGCTCGACGCCGCCCTCGCCGACCCGGAACGCGGCGAAGCGAGGGAGGCGATGACACCCGACGCATCCGACCTCGAACGACTGACCGAACCGCTCATCAGGGCGGCCACCCCGCGCCACGGCCTCTTCGAGGCGCCGGCCCCCGTCCCCAGCGTTCGCGACACCGATCTCCGCGAACTCGCACGGCGCACCCGTTCCGGGAGGAAGGTGTCGGTGCGCACGCTGAGCCACGCGGTGGCCGCCTACCTCGCGCTCGCCAGGGCGCTCGGGGCGACGCCGGAGCTCTCCCCGCGCACGAGCGGCGCGGTGGCGCTGTACCTCGCCGCCACCGCGCGCACGCCCATCCGGTCGGTCATCTCGGGCCACGCGCTGCACGCCACCGACGCCGGCTGGACCTTCGGGCGCGGCCCTGCCCTCGAAGCCGAGGCGGTGCCGATGGTCGAGTTCCTGGCCGGGCAGAGCCTCGTCGCGCCGCGCGCGGCATCCGCCCGCTGACCGAGCGCCCCCGGCCCCGGCCGCGCACCCCACCTCACGCCGAGGCCGCGGCGCTCGCCTCATCGCGAGGCCGCATGCGCGGCGCCAGCACGACCGCGATGACCGCGATCACGAGCGTGACCGCGAAGTCCGCCGCGAACGCGCCATGCGCGAACGCCCCGACGACCGCGCTCGACACGAGTGCGGTCATCGCGAGGGCGACGGATGCGCCGAGCGCCTCGCCGATCGAGAGTGCCGCGCTGTTGAAGCCCTGCGACGACACGGGCGAGAGCTTGAGCACGGCCACCGAGTGGCGCGGGTACATGAACCCCATGCCCCCGCCGGCGATCGTCCAGGCGACGAAGGCGATCACCGGCGACAGCGAGAACGCCGCAACGAGCAGCACCGCCGCGAGCGCCACGACGAGCAGCGATGCGCCGATCTGCATCGCGAGCGTGTTCGACACCCGGTCGCCGAGCCGGCCCTGCAGCCAGGATGCGAGCGCCCACGAGACACCGGCTCCGGTGAGCACCGCCCCCGCGAGGCTCGGCGAGAAGTCGTAGCGCTCGATGAACAGGTAGGGCAGGTAGATCTCACTGCCGAAGAAGGCGCCGGCGACGATGAGGCGCAACAGCACCGTGGCGGGCATGCCGCGAGCGGCATGCAGCGTGCCGACGGGAAGCAGCGGCCGGGCGGCGAGGGCCGCCGTCACGATGGCGATCGCCGCCACCACCCATCGCCACGGCTCCGGCAGTTCCTTCGACAGGGAGAGCGCGAGGGCGGCGACCGCGGTGAGCACGGCCCAGCCCGCACGGCCGAGGCTCCAAGCCACCCCCCGATCGCCCTGCACGCGGTCGCGGACGCGGAGGATCGGCGGCACCATCATGGCGGCGGCCGGCAGCAGCAGCCCGATGACGCCGAGGAACACCCAGTGCCAGCTCAGCGTCTCACCGATGAAGCCCGCGATCGCGGGACCGATGATCGACGGGATGACCCACGCCGCAGCGAACCCGGCGAAGACCCGCGCCCGCAGCACCTCGGGATAGACGCGCCCGACGATCACGTAGAGCGGCACGATCACCGCCGCCCCGGAGAGGCCGTGGACGAACCGGCCGACGACGAAGACCCCCATGTTCGTCGCCGTACCGGCGATGAGCAGCCCCACGACGAACAGCACGGCCGCCGTCACGAGCGACGGCAGCGGGCCCGAGCGGTCGGTCCAGTTGCCCGCGAGCACCATGCCGATGATGCCTGCCGCGAGCGGCACCGCGAACGCGAGCGCGAAGAGCGGCTCACCGTCGAGGTCGTCGGCGACGAGCGGCATGATGGTCGTCACCGCCATCGCCTCGAACGCCGCGAGGAAGATGAGCGAGAACATGCCGATGGACAGCCAGCGGTACGGCGGCGACAGCGGTCCTCGCGCGGCGACCGGCTCCTCGCCGCGGTCCGATGCGGCCCACGCCCCGGCCGACGTGCTCGCCTCGGCCGCCGGGCTCACGGAGTGCTCGGAGGTGTCTGGCCCACTGCTCGTCGGATCGTCCACTCGCTCGAGCCTAGGACTTCGAGTGCGGTTGAGGTCAAACGCCGGATCCGGGCGCAGGCGCCGGCATGATCCGCGTCGTCGCGCGCCCGGGACGGCGGGCGCTCAGAACTCCTCGTACGTGTCGGGGTCCGCTCCCCCGAGCCGTCCGCGCGCGAGCCCCGAGATCGCCTCGACCTCTGCCCGTTCGAGGCCGAAGGAGAACACGTCGAAGTTCTGACGGCGGCGCGCGGCATCCGCCGACTTCGGGATCGGCACCGAGCCGAGCTCGATGTGCCACCGCAGCACGACCTGCGCCGGCGACACCGAGTGCGCCGTCGCGATGTCGCGGATGACGGCCTCGTCGAGCAGCTCGCTGTGCTTCGCCAGCGGGCTCCAGCTCTCGGTGCGGATCTCGTGCTCCTCGTGGTACGCCCGCAGCTCGGCCTGGGGGAAGTACGGATGGAGCTCGATCTGGTTCACCACGGGGACGACGCTCGTCTCGCGCTCGAGCCGGTCGAGCATCGCGGCGGTGAAGTTGGAGACGCCGATGGAGCGCACGAGGCCCTTCTCGCGGAGGCGGATCATCGCACGCCAACTGTCGATGTACTTGTCGATGCGCGGGTTCGGCCAGTGGATGAGATACAGGTCGACCCAGTCGAGGTCCAGGCGGCTGCGCGACTCCTCGAAGCTCGCGAGCGTCTCGTCGAAGCCGTGGTGGCGACCCGGGAGCTTCGTGGTGATCACGAGGTCGCTGCGGTCGACGTCGGTGCGCCGCACCGCCTCGCCGACGACGTCCTCATTGCCGTAGTTGAACGCGGTGTCGATCAGCCGGTACCCGTCGGCGATGGCCGAGACGATCTCGTTCACGCCGACCTGCTCGTTCAGCCCGTACGTGCCCAACCCGATCGCGGGGATCGAATTGCCGTCGCGGAGCGGATACGCGGGAGCGGTCATTGCTCCATCCTCACCCACCGGAGCAGCGGATGCCACCGCCGCGCGCCGTGCGGCGCCACGCGTTCAGCGAACCGGCAGCTCCGCGAAGGCGCGCACCGGGAAGGTGCCGAACCCCTCGACTCGCGGCGGGACCGCCGTGAAGCGCGCCCCCCGCGCAGGCACCCGGTCGAGCGCCGTGAGGTGCTCGACGACGTGGATGCCGGCGGCGAGCAGGAGCGAATGCGCCGGACGCTCGCCACCGGACTCCGTGTCGTCGATGTTGAGCGAGTCGATGCCCACGATGACGACGCCCGCGTCGACGAGATGCCGCGCACCGGCCTCGGTGAGGAACGGCGAGCCGTGCGCGTACTCGGGCCTGCCGAAATGGCGGCTCCAGCCGGTGTGCAACAGCACCGCGGTGCCCGCGAGCTCCCGGTCGAAGAAGACCTCGGCGGGGATGCCGCGGCTCGCGGCATCCGTCAGCCGGAACACCTCGGCGGGCACGCCGGCGAGCGTGTCGAGCTCGAGGCTCGCGAGGTCGCCGCCCTCGGCGTAGCGGTGGAACGGGCTGTCGAGGTAGGTGCCCGTGTTGCCGATCATCGTGATCATGTCCATGGCGAACTCGGTGCCCGGCGCGTACTTCTCACGGGACGCCTCGCGCGTGAGGTGCGGCGTGATCGTCGGCGCCGGAAGTCCCGGGTAGGTGACGAGGCCGGCTCGGATGGGGTGACTGAGGTCGACGAGCTCGCCACGGCGGCCGGCGGATGCCGCACCGCTCGCCGATGCACCGGCTGCGGGGTCGATCGTGCCGCGGGAACCTCGATGCGGCTCCTCGACGATCTCGAGGTCGGAGAGCTCGACCCTGCCGACGAGCGCGAGGCCGAGGTGCCGCACGAGGAGCTCGGCGATCTCGGCCTCGCCGAGGTCGGCGGCGGGCAGGTCGAGGCGGAAGCCCTCGGCGCGGAGGCGTCCCCCGTTCACGAAGTCGATGGCGGCGTCGAAACGTGCGCGGTATTCGGTCACTGCTGCTCCCAGGAGGTCGAGGTCGGGGTCGTGATGGCCGCGCCGCGGCGGCGCCGGGCCCGGCGCACGATGGTGACGAGCACCGCCGCCGCGGCGAGCGCGAGCGGCACGAGGAGGTTCGCCCACGCGAGCACGAGCAGGCCGGTCGTCATGATCGTCGCGACGACGGCGAGCCACCATCCGGGGCTCCAGCGTTGCAGCAGGATCGTCGCGGCGAGCATGCCGGCCGCGTAGATCGCGACCATGTTGCTCGTGTGGATGAGGATGAATCCGGTGAGGTCGAGGTCGTTCCACAGCATGAGGCCGAAGTAGACGACGATGAGCACGCCCGTGAGGGCGAGCGCGCGACGAGGGATCTCGCCGTCGGCGGCGCCCTTGGCGAAGAAGCGCGGCAGGTCGCCGTCGCGACCGAGTGCGGCGCCGAGCTTGCCGAACGCGGGGAGGTACGCGTTCATGACGCCGAGCGTGACGACCGCCGCCACGATCGCGACGAGCACCTGCCCGATGCCCGGCGCGGTCGTCTCGACGAGGGCGAGCAACGGCACCTGGCCCTCGCCGGCGCGCTCGCCGAGCACGGCGACCGTCACGAACTGCAGTGCGAGGTAGCCCACGCCGACGATGACGATCGCGATGCCGGTGGCGAGCGGGATGGTGCGCCGCGGGTCCTTGAACTCGCCCGCGATGTGGGTTCCGACCTCCCACCCGGCGAAGGCCCACACGAAGAGGCTGATGGCGAGGCCCACGCCGGCCCATCCGTTGGGCAGGAACGGCGTGAAGTTCGCGGCGTCGGCGGCGGGGAAGGTGACCGCGACCACGCCGACCACGACCGCCACCAGCAGGCCCGTGAGCACGAACTGCATCCAGCCGGCCACGCGCACGCCGAACCAGTTCGCGACGAACGGCGGCACGAAGACCGCGAACCCGATGATGGGCACGGCGGTGCGCTCGACGCCCAGCACGGCCACGACGTACTCGCCGCCGAGGACCGCGAGCACGGGCGCTCCGACGCACACGCCGAAGTAGAACCAGTACCCGGTCATGCGGGCGGCGGTGCCGCCGAGCGCACGCCGTACGAAGCTCGCCACTCCGCCCGCGTCGGGGTAGCGCGCCGCGAGGGCCGCGAAGGTGCCCGCGAGCGGGATCGAGAGCACGAGCACGGCGGCCACCGCCACGATCGACGCCGGCCCGGCGGCCTCGGCCGCCAGTCCCGGCAGCACGAGGATGCCGGTGCCGAGCACGCTCGCCACGTAGAGCGCGACACCGCGGCCGAGGCCGAGCGACCCGCCGCGCCCGGCTGCCGCGACGAGCTGGGTGCTCGAGGGTGCGGCGACGGGACGCGAGGGATCGGTGACGGCGGCTCCGGGTGCGGGATTCGTGCTCACGCGATCACTCTGCCGCATCCGGCCGACACCCGGCGATGGCAGTCACGACAGTGATCGACGAATTGCTGCCACGCGCCGGCACGCGGGCCTGGCGAGCGCGGGCTACAGCCGGCCGAGCGCCTCGTCGATGTCGGCGAGGAGGTCGTCGACGTCCTCGATGCCGACCGACAGGCGCACGACCGACTCGGGAACCTCGGCCTCCGTGCCGCGCACCGAGGCGTGCGTCATCTCGGACGGGTAGTTCACGAGCGACTCCACGCCGCCCAGCGACTCCGCGAGCTGGAAGAGCCGTGTGGACTCCGCGAAGCGCCGCGCCGCCTGCGCACCCCCCGACAGCGAGATCGACAGCATGCCGCCGAAGCCCGACATCTGCCCGGCCGCCAACCGGTGCCCTGGGTGGGACTCGAGTCCCGGGTAGTACACGTGCTCGATGCCCGCATGCTCCTCGAGGCGCCGGGCGATCGCGAGGGCGTTCTCGCTGTGCCGCTGCATCCGCACGCCGAGCGTCTTGATGCCGCGCGACGTGAGGAACGCGTCGAACGGGCTCGACACCGCGCCCGCCGCGAACTGGGTGAAACCGACCCGCTCGGCGAGCTCGGCCTGCGTCGAGGCGAACACGAGCGCGCCGCCGACGATGTCGGAGTGACCGCCGAGGTACTTCGTGGTCGAGTGCACGACGACGCCCGCGCCGAGCGCGATCGGCTGCTGCAGCGCCGGCGATGCGAACGTGTTGTCGACGACGACGAGGATGCCTGCCTCCTCGCCGATCCCGGCCAGCGCCGCGATGTCGGAGATCTTCATGAGCGGGTTCGACGGCGTCTCGATCCAGAGCACCCTCGTGGTGCCGGGCTCGATCGCGTCGCGCACCGCATCGAGGTCGCTCGTGTCGACGGTCGTGTGACGGATGCCCCAGGCGCCGAAGACCTTGCGGATGAGGCGGTGGGTGCCGCCGTAGACGTCGTTGCCGATGACGACGTGGTCTCCGGGCGCCAGCACGGTGCGCAGCAGCGCATCCTCGGCGGCGAGCCCCGATGCGAACGAGAGCCCCCGGATGCCGCCCTCGAGCGCCGCCAGCTGCGTCTCGAGCGCCGTGCGCGTCGGATTGCCGCCCCGGGAGTACTCGTAGCCGTTGCGGAGGCCGCCGATGCCGTCCTGCACGTAGGTGGAGGTGAGGTAGAGCGGCGGGATGACCGCTCCCGTCGTCGGGTCGAACTCCTGGCCCGCGTGGATCGCGCGGGTGTCGAAGCGGGCGTCGTCGTGAAGCATGATGCGGTTCTTCCGTGTCGCGGCGGTCAGGCCGAGAGGTAGGTGAGCAGGTCGGTGCGGGTGATGACGCCGAGCGCCTTGCCGCCGTCGGTGACGAGCATGGCCGGGGCGGTCGTGAAGGCCGAGCGAGCCGCGGCGACCGGCTCGTTCACCCCGATGAGCGGCAGGGGCTCGCCGATGACGTTCGAGACCTTGTCGGTGAGCTTGGCCTGCCCGGAGAACACGAGGTCCAGCAGCTGCTCCTCATGCACGGCGCCGGCGACCTCGCCGAGCACCACGGGCGGCTCCGCCGAGAGCACGAGCAGCTGCGAGACGCCCGAGGCCGTCATGGTGTCGATCGCCTCACGGATGGTGTCACCCGGGTGCACGAAGACGAGCGGCGGCATCCGGTCGGCCTTCGCCGCGAGGAGCTGCGCGATCGTGTGCCCCGTCGGGGCGTTCGAGAAGCCGTACGCACGCAGCCACTTGTCGTTGAAGATCTTCCCGAGGTAGCCGCGACCACCGTCGGGCAGCAGCACGACGAACACGTCGTCGGGCCCTGCGGATGCCGCAGCCTTGAGCGCCGCGACCACGGCCATGCCGCTCGACCCGCCGACGAGGATGCCCTCCTCGCGGGCGAGGCGCCGCGTCATGTCGAACGACTCCGCGTCGCTCACGGCGATGATCTCGTGCGGTACCGCGGGGTCGTACGCCGACGGCCAGAAGTCCTCGCCGACGCCCTCCACGAGGTACGGGCGCCCGGTGCCTCCCGAGTAGACCGAGCCCTCGGGATCGGCGCCGATGATGCGCACCCGGTCGCCGGACACCTCGCGGAGGTAGCGACCGGTGCCCGTGATCGTGCCGCCGGTGCCGACTCCTGCGACGAAGTGCGTGACGGCGCCGTCGGTGTCGCGCCAGATCTCGGGGCCCGTGGTCTCGTAGTGCGAACGCGGGCCGTTCGGGTTCGAGTACTGGTCGGGCTTGAACGCGCCGGGGATCTCGCGCGCGAGCCGGTCGGAGACGCCGTAGTACGACTCGGGACTGTCCGGCGCGACCGCCGTCGGCGTGACGACGACCTCGGCGCCGTACGCGGTGAGCACGTTGCGCTTGTCCTCACCGACCTTGTCGGGGCACACGAAGACGCACTTGTAGCCGCGCTGCTGGGCGATGAGGGCGAGGCCGACGCCCGTGTTGCCGCTCGTGGGCTCGACGATCGTGCCGCCGGGCTTCAGCTTGCCCTCGCGCTCCGCCGCATCGATGATGCGCGCGGCGATCCGGTCCTTCGCGGAGCCGCCCGGGTTGAAGTATTCGAGCTTCACGAGCACCGTGGCATCCGTCACCCCCTCGGTGACCCGGTGGAGCTTGACGAGCGGGGTGTCGCCGACGAGATCGACGATGGTCTCTGCGTACTTCATGCCGTGTTCATTCCTCGTGTTGGTGCGTTCGGCGCCGGATGCGGTGCGCGACGCTGGAAAGGGGTCGCCTGTCTCAGCGACGACAACACAGCACGGAAGAGCTCACCCACCCAGCCTAGCCCGAGTGCCGGCGCGCACGACGGGCGGATTTCCGCCGGTGCAGCGACCCTCGCCCGTGCTTCCGGAGGCGTCGCAGCCGGTGGCGCGTCCGGGTACGGCGTTCTCCCAGCCGCATGCCTTCGTATCATTGCAGGAACCACCACCACGAGAGAGGCCTCCGCGTGAGCGAGACCCCGCCCATCCCGCCCAAGGCGAAGCAGCAGCAGAAGCAGCAGTCGATCAAGCAGCAGCGCGCCGCCGAACGCGAGCGCAAGCTCGAGGAGTTCCGCAAGAAGGAGGCCCGACGCCGGCGGAATCGGCTCATCGGCATCTGGGGTGCGGTGGTCGGAGGCCTCGCCGTCGTGGCGCTCATCGTCACCACCGTCGTGCTGACCCCGCAGCCGCCGTCGTACACGCCCGGCAGCGACGGCGCCGCCATCGAGGGCGTCGAGACGTTCGAGAACGACGCCGGACACGTGACGGGGCAGGTGACGTACGAGCAGACCCCGCCCGCCGGCGGCCCCCACAACGCCGCCTGGCTCAACTGCGGCGTGTACGACCAGCCCGTGCCCGACGAGAACGCCGTGCACTCCCTCGAGCACGGTGCGGTCTGGATCACCTACGACCCGTCGCTCTCCGACGAGGACGTCTCCGCGCTTCGCGCCAAGCTGCCCTCGACGCACGTCATCCTGTCGCCGTTCGAGGACCTCCCGACGCCCGTCGTGCTGTCGGCCTGGAACACGCAGCTGCAGCTCGACGATGTCGACGACGAGCGCATCACGGCGTTCATCGAGGAGTACTGGCAGAGCGAGAACGTGCCGGAGCCCGGCGCCGCATGCACGGGCGCCCTCGACGCCCCGGGCAAGGTCTCCTGACGTGAGCGGCGAGGAGCCGCGGCGGGTGCGCGGCGTCGCCGCGCTCGTCGCGGCATCCGTCGCCCTCATCGTCATCGCGGTCGTCGCATTCTCCGTCGGACGGCTCAGCACGCTCGGCGGAGTGGCGGCGCCGTCGGGAACGAGCGCCGAGGCGGGGTTCGCGCGGGACATGCAGGTGCACCACCGGCAGGGCACGGAGCTCGCGATGATCGTGCGCGACCGCACCGACGACCCCGAGGTGCGGCTGCTCGCCTACGACATCGCCACGACGCAGGCGCAGCAGGCGGGGCAGCTCTACGGCTGGCTTCGCGTGTGGGGCCTGCCGCAGGCCGCATCCGAACCGTCGATGACGTGGATGACCCGGCCGGTCTCGGGGGGCGGCCATGACGAGCACAGCAGCGGCGACTCCGGGCATGAGCCGGGCGAGCCCATGCCGGGCCTCGCCACTGCCGAGCAGATCGCCGAGCTGCAGGCCGCGAGCGGCGTCGAGGCGGAACGCCGATTCCTCGAGC
>JAPSJU010000329.1 GCA_031178025.1 Agromyces sp.
TCGCGACGCCGGCGCAGCCGCTCGGCGTTCGCGGGCCCCCGGCCGGCGAGCACCTCGTCGAACTCGGTCCAGTCGATCTCGCTCATGTCGTACGCCTGGCGCTCCTCGTTCCACCGGAGCTTCGGATCGGGCAGCGTGACGCCGAGCACCTCGGCCTGGGGCACGAGCATGCCGACGAAGCGCTGGCGCAGTTCGTCGTTCGAGAAGCGCTTGATGTTCCACGCCATCGACTGCGCCGAGTTCGGCGACTGGTCGTCGGGCGGGCCGAACATCATGAGCGACGGCCAGTACCAGCGGTTCACGGCATCCTGCGCCATCTCACGCTGCGCCTCGGTGCCCTGCATGAGCTCGAGGAGGATCTCGAAGCCCTGCCGCTGGTGGAACGACTCCTCCTTGCAGATGCGCACCATGGCGCGGCCGTACGGACCGTACGATGCGCGGCACAGCGGCACCTGGTTGCAGATCGCGGCGCCGTCGACGAGCCAGCCGATCGCCCCCATGTCGGCCCACGTCGGTGTGAGGTAGTTGAAGATCGAGGAGTAGCGCGCCCGGCCCTCGATGAGCTGCAGCGCCATCTCCTCGCGCGAGATGCCGAGGGTCTGCGCGGCCGAGTACAGGTAGAGCCCATGGCCCGCCTCGTCCTGCACCTTCGCCATGAGGATGGCCTTGCGCTTCAGGCTCGGGGCCCTCGTGATCCAGTTCGACTCCGGCTGCATGCCGATGATCTCGGAGTGCGCGTGCTGCGAGATCTGCCGGATGAGCGTCTTCCGATACGCATCGGGCATCCAGTCGCGCGGCTCGATGCGCGAGTCCTTGGCGATGAGGTCGTTGAACTGCGCCTCCTCGGGGGAGAGCTCACGCTCGACCACGCTGAGGTCTGCGGGAGAGGTCATCGTCGACTCCTGTGGTTCGCGGCGCGAAGGGCCTGCGGCATCCGGCATTACTAACCGATCGTTCAGTTAGTATATAGTCATCTCGAGCGCCGCAGCAACGGCGCGTGAACTCGACGAGGAGCTTCAGATGTCGGATGCCGCGACGACCGCCACCGGGAACCGCGCCATGATGCAGCGAGACCTCGCCTCGGCCGCGCTCGGCATGGTCGTCGAACGAGACGAACCCGGCCGCGCCGTCGTGTCGATGCGCGTGCGCGACGACATGACGAACGGGTTCCACATCACCCACGGCGGGCTGGTCTTCGCCCTCGCCGACACCGCGTTCGCCATCGCCTGCAACGAGGACGACACCGTGACCGTGGCGGCCGGCGCCGACATCACCTTCCTGAAGTCCACGGTCGCCGGCCAGACGCTCACGGCGACCGCGGTCCGCCGCATCCGCAGCGGCCGCACCGGGCTCTACGACGTCACGGTCGTCGACGAGCAGGGCGACCCCGTCGCCGAGTTCCGCGGCCGATCGATCTCCACGAACCGCACCCTCTCGTCGGCGGAGGCGTAGCGCCGCCGACGGCGACGCGCGTCGAGCCGCCCCCACCACCCCAGGAGCACCCCGTGTCGACGACGACCATCTCCCCCAGCATCTCCGGCCTCACTCCGCCCTCGCCCGACGAGCTCGACCCCGAGGAGCGGATGTCCCGCCCCGAGCTCGAGGCACTGCAGCTCGAACGGCTGCAGCAGACCGTGCGGCACGCCTACGAGCACGTGCCGCTGTACACCCGCAAGTTCGACGAGGCCGGAGTGCATCCCCGCGACATCCGGTCGCTCGAGGACGTCGCGAAGCTGCCCTTCACGACCAAGTCCGACCTCCGCGAGACGTATCCCTTCGGCATGTTCGCGGTGCCGATGGAGCAGGTCGCCCGCGTGCACGCCTCGAGCGGCACCACGGGGCGCCCCACGGTCGTCGGCTACACGAAGGGCGACCTCGAACGCTGGGCGACCCTCATCGCACGCTCGCTGCGTGCGAGCGGCATCCGACCGGGGATGCGGGTGCACAACGCCTACGGCTACGGGCTCTTCACCGGCGGCCTCGGCGCGCACGCCGGCATCGAGAAGCTCGGCGCCACCGTCATCCCCATCTCGGGCGGGCAGACCGCCCGGCAGGTGCAGCTCATCCGGGACTTCGAGCCCGACGCGATCCTCTGCACGCCGAGCTACCTGCTCACCATCGCCGACTGCATGGCCGAGCAGGGCATCGACCCGCGATCGACGTCGCTCAAGGTCGGCGTGCTCGGCGCCGAGCCGTGGACGAACGAGATGCGCCACGAGCTCGAGCAGCGCCTCGGCATCGACGCGCTCGACATCTACGGGCTGAGCGAGGTCATCGGGCCGGGCGTCGGCAACGAGTGCCTCGAGACGAAGGACGGTCCGCACATCTGGGAGGACCACTTCCTGCCGGAGGTCATCGACGGCGACACGGGTGCGCGGCTGCCCGACGGCGAGAGGGGCGAACTCGTCTTCACCTCGCTCACGAAGGAGGCGTTCCCCGTCATCCGCTATCGCACGCGCGACCTCACCCGGCTCCTGCCCGGCACGGCGCGCCCGGGCATGCGTCGGATCGAGAAGATCACGGGTCGCAACGACGACATGATCATCCTCCGCGGCGTCAACCTCTTCCCCACCCAGATCGAGGAGATCGTGCTCGGCATCGAGCACCTCACGCCGCACTTCATCCTCGAGC
>JAPSJU010000054.1 GCA_031178025.1 Agromyces sp.
GGCGCGGTCGCCAGTCCGTCGACGAGTTCCCCGGCGAACGGCGTGCACAGGAGCATCCCGATGGCGCAGCCCAGCCAGACCACCTGCGCGTTCGGGAGCCGGGTGAGCACCGGTTTCTGGAAGAGCACCCCGGCGGTGTAGGCGAGCGCGGCGAGCAGCGCCCACAGCAGCCCGGGGCCGCCGCCGAACACGGATCCGCCGGTGCCGATGCCGATGAGCATGACCCCGACGAACGCGACGCCCGTGCCGATCAGCAGCCACTTCGGCACGCCCTCGCCGAGCAGGAGACCGGCGCCGAGCGCGATCAGGATCGGCGCGATGTTGACGACCATCGCGGTCGTGCCGGCGTCGAGCGACTGCTCGGCGACGTTGAGGGCGATGCTGTACCCGCCGAACCAGAGCCCGCCGAAGCCGAGCAGCAGGAGCCACTCGCGCCGAGTCGGCGCGACCCACGCGTGCCGCAGGAGCAACGGCGCCAGGAGCACGGTGCCGACGATGAGCCGGCCGAGTGCGAGGGCTCCCGCCGTGAAGTGCGGCCCCGTGCCCCGGACGACGATGAACGCGCTCGCCCACGCCAGGATGGTGACGACGATCGCGGCGTAGACGAGCGGGGTCACGGCCGGGACGGCGCCGGCGGGGTGTCGGGATGTGGTCACGAGCCGACGCTAGTGCTCGTCGTCGTCCCCGTCGTCCATGTGGCAGCCGATCGTGCCCGGACGACCGGATGCCGACGGTGCCCCCAGCCCGATGAGCGACAATGTCACCCGTGATCCTCTCCTCGCAGCATCCCCTGTCCGCCGGCCTCACGGGCGACTCGCGCCTCATCCGGGCCTACCGGGGGGAGCGTTCCGACACCACCCCCGTGTGGTTCATGCGGCAGGCGGGGCGCTCGCTGCCCGAGTATCGCGAGCTCCGGGTCGGCACGCGGATGCTCGACGCGTGCCTCGACCCGGGTCTCGCGAGCGAGATCACGTTGCAGCCCGTGCGACGCCACCGGGTCGACGCCGGCATCTTCTTCTCCGACATCGTCGTGCCGCTGAAGCTCGTCGGGGTCGACGTCGAGATCCAGCCCGGGCGCGGGCCGGTCTTCGGCCGCGGATATGCGGATGCCGCCGCCGTCGCCGAGTTGACGAGCATCGACCCCGCTCGGCTCGACGAGGCATCCGCACCCATCACGGATGCGGTGCAGCGCACGATCACGGAGCTGAACGCGACGCCCGAGGCCGGTGGGGGCGACGCCGCAGCCGGAGCCGCGACGCCGCTCATCGGCTTCGCCGGCGCGCCGTTCACCCTCGCGGCGTACCTCGCCGAAGGAGGCCCCTCGAAGGACCACCTCGCCGCGCGCACCCTCATGCACGCCGACCCGGGCGCCTGGCGCGCGCTCATGGAGTGGACGGCCGAGCTGACCGGGCGGTTCCTGCGCACGCAGGTCCTGGCCGGTGCGTCCGCGGCCCAGCTCTTCGACTCGTGGGCCGGGGCGCTCTCGCTCGCCGACTACGAGGCCCACGTCGCGCCGGCCTCGGCCAGGGCCCTCAGCTTCGTGCACGACCTCGAGTACGAGACGGCGGATGCCGGCGGCTCCGCCGTGACGCGCGCCGTGCCCGTCGTGCACTTCGGCGTCGGCACGGGCGAGCTGCTCTCGGCCATGCACGGGATCGGCGTCGACACCGTGGGCGTCGACTACCGCGTGCCGCTCGACGTCGCGTCGCAGCGGATCGGCGCGGATGTGCCGTTGCAGGGCAACCTCGACCCCGCGCTGCTCGCCGCGCCCTGGCCCGTGCTCGAGGCCGCCGTGCGAGACGTGCTCGCGCGCGGGACGGCCGCTCCGGCGCATGTCTTCAACCTCGGCCATGGCGTTCCCCCCGAGACCGACCCCACCGTCCTCACCCGCGTGGTGGAGCTCGTGCACGAGGTGCGGGCATGACCGATGACCTCGGAACGCGTCCGGCATCGCCGGGCGCGCCGCGGTCGGCGGAGGCGGACACCGACGTCGTCGTGATCGGCGGCGGGGTGGCGGGGCTCGTCGCCGCGCTCGAGTGCGCGAAGGTGGGCCTGCGCGTGACGGTGCTCGAGCGTCACGACCGCCTCGGCGGCTGCGTCGGTCGCATCGAGCTCGACGGGCTCACGCTCGACAGCGGTGCGGAGTCGTTCGCCACCCGTGGCGGCGCCGTGGCGGAACTGCTCACCGCATTGGGCCTCGAGGCCGACATCGAGCGGCCCGACCCGGCCGGCGCATGGCTGGTCATGCCCGGCGCGGACGGAGCGGCGGATGCCGCACCGATGCCGCGGACCGGCATCCTCGGCATCCCGGCGAACCCCCTCGGCGACGACGTGCGCCGGATCATCGGTTGGCGCGGCGCCATCCGCGCGTACGCCGACCGCGTCATCCCGATCCTCCGCATCGGCCGCTATCGCAGCCTCGGCCACCTCGTGCGTTCCCGCATGGGTCGCGCGGTGCTCGATCGGCTCGTCACGCCGATCTCCGCGGGGGTCTACTCGACGGATCCGGATCTGCTCGACGTCGATGTCGTGGCCCCGGGCCTCAACCAGGCCATGACCCGCACCGGTTCGCTCTCGGGCGGCGTCGGCCAACTCGTCGAGGCGCGCACGGCAGGCAGCGCCGTGCTCGGCCTCCGCGGCGGGATGCACCGCCTCGTCGACGCGCTCGCGGCGCAGCTCGACCGGTTCGGGGTCGTCGTCGTGACGGGCGCCGAGGTCGCCTCGCTCCAGCGCGCGCCGGGTGACGCGGGCTTCGTCACGCTGGCGGGCCTCGCCGAACGATCAGCAGATGAGGCCGCGGAGGCCGGGGAGGCCGCCTCGCTGACCGTCACCTCGAGGTACGTGGTGGTCGCCGCCCACGCCGAGGCGTCCCGTCGGCTCATCGCCGGCGCCTCGCCCGGCTGGGCCGGCGACGTCGAGTGGCCGGCCGCCGCATCCGTCGAGCTCGTGACCCTCGTGCTCGATGCACCGGCCCTCGACGCGGCGCCGCGCGGAACCGGGGTGCTCGTCGCGTCCGGCACGCCGGGCGTCACGGCGAAGGCGCTCACGCACTCGAGCGCGAAGTGGCCGTGGCTCGCCGCCGCGGCCCGCCCCCGGCACGTCGTCCGCCTGTCGTACGGTCGGGCGGGCGCACCCAACCCCCTCGACGGCCGCTCCGACGAGGAGGTCGCCGCACTCGCGCTCGCCGACGCCTCGGTCCTGCTCGGCGTCCCGCTCGACCGCACGATGCTGCGCGCCGCCGGACGCAGCGCCTGGCGGGACGCCCTCTCGCAGGCGACGCTCGGGCAGCGCGACCGCGTGCGGGAGCTCGAGGACCTGCTCGCCGAGGAGCCCGGCATCGAGGCGACGGGATCATGGATCGCAGGCACCGGCCTGGCCTCGGTCGTGCCGCACGCGCTCGGCGCGGCACGCCGCATCCGCCATCACGCCGTGGGACCCGGCGACGACGCATAGCCCGAGCGGAATACTCTCGTGCAACCCCCTTGCGCCTCACCGCTCGGGGTCTACTCTGGAAGACGTCGCCGTGGCGATCCATGCGCTCCACGGGCGTGCGAACCACAAGGGAATCGGGGTGCACATGAAGGGCAAGATCCTCTTCGTCGTCGGAGTCGGCGTCGGATACGTGCTCGGCACTCGTGCCGGCCGCGAACGTTACGAGCAGATCAGCAAGGCCGCCGAGGGCGTCTGGAACCGGCCCGAGGTGCAGCAGGGCGTCGGTACCGTGAAGGACTTCGCGATGAGCCGCGTCGGTGATCTCAGCGAGACGGTGCTCGACGGCGTCAAGGGCCTCATCGGCAACGCCACGAAGGGCTCCGGAGCGAGCAAGGCCGACGTGAGCCGAGCGGCGCGCTCCGCGAAGGAGAGCATCGCGAAGGCGGCCGGCGCCGCGAGGAGCGCCGTCGACGACGCGGCCTCGAAGCTCGAGGGGGCCATCGACGACGCGAGCGACGTCGCCGCCACGTCGGCCACCTCCTCGTCGCGCGCGACGGGATCGAAGCCCGCGACGGGCGCCGCCGCGAAGAGCGGGCCCTCCGCGACCTCCGGCTCCTGATCGGAGGACGGGACATGGCCGCACCGTCGAACGACGATCGTTCGCTGTTCACCCTCGTCGGCGAACTGCCCGACCGGGTCTCCGACCTCATCCGCGCCGAGATCGACCAGCTCAAGGCCGAGATCGGCTACAAGGTCAAGCACTTCGGCATCGGCGCCGGCCTCATCGCCGGCGCCGCGTTCGTGGCGATCTTCCTGCTGGGCACGCTCATCGCCACCGGCATCCTGGCGCTCTCGCTCGTGATGCCGGGATGGGCGGCCGCCCTCATCGTCTCCGGCGTGCTGCTGCTCATCGTCGCGATCCTCGTGGGCATCGCCGTGCTGAACTTCAAGCGCGGCAGTGAACCCCTCGAGTCGATCGAGAGCCTCCGCAGGGACCTCGACATGGTGAAGGGAACAGGCCGGTATGACCACGACTGAGACCGGTCGGGCCCTCGCTCCGCGCGACACCAAGACGCGCGAGCGCAACCTCACGCGACTGCAGGCGAAGCAGAACTCCACTCGCGCCCGCGCCGAGTTCGCCGCGACCCTGAACGCGCTCGAGGACAAGCTCAATGTGCCGAAGCAGGTGCGGAAGTCCACGGCACGGCTGAGGGCGAGGGCGCAGCGCTTCGCCGACGAGCAGCCCGGGCCGGCCCTCGCGGCGGCCGTCGGAGTCGTCGCGGTCGTGGGCGTCACGGTGTGGCTCGTCGTGCGCGCCGTGGTCGACGACAAGTAGGCGCGCGACCGACTCCCCGATGGCTCCGCTCGACGCCGGCCACGCCCCGACCGCCGTCGACCGCGTCACCGACGCGGTACGCGACGAGATCCTCAGTGGTGCGCTGCCGGCGGATGCGCCGCTCCGCGAGGCCGCCGCCGCCGAGCGATACGGCGTCTCCCGGCACACGGTACGGGCGGCGTTCCAGCGCCTCGTCGCCGAGCGGCTCGCGGTCGCCTCGCCCTACCGCGGCGTGCGCGTCGCGAGCTTCGACCGAGCGACGATCATCGCCCTGCAGCACCTGCGCGCCGCGCTCGAGGTCGAGGCGGTCCGCATCGCGAACGAGCGGTTCGGCGCGGAATGGCCGGATGCCGTGCTCGCCCCGGCGCGTGACGCGCTCGCCCGGCTGGAGGCATCCGTCGACTGGCTCGAGGCCGAGCGCATCCACGCGGAGATCCACCGGGCGATCGTCGCCGCATCGGGCAGCCCCCGGATCATGGAGGCGCACGCCTCGCTGGGGAGCGAACTGCTCTTGTTCCTCCTGCACGTGCGACCGCACTACACGCTCGAGACGCTCGTCGCCGAGCACCGCGAGCTGCTCGCGGACGTGCAGGAGGTGGGCCCCGACGCGATCCGAGCCCACCTCGAGCACTCCACCCGCCTGCTCTTCGGGGGCTGATCCGTCAGGGCGTCGGGTCGCCCGTCGCGCGCTCCCAGTCGGCCACCGGACCGGGAATCGCCGTGAAGAGCGGGTGCGGCTCGGGCACCGCGACATCCGAGAAGGCCGCGAGTCGGCTCGGGTCCCGGAGCGCCAGCTTCGCCCGCAGGTGGGCCCACTCGAGATCGAGCTGTCCGCGGGTCACGGGAATGACCACCGGCACGTCGCTCCGGCGGCGCACCAACGCGCGGTCGAAGCGGTAGCCGCGGGCGCTCGCCTCGTCGGCCACGGCGGTGAGGTAGTCGCCGATCGTCGCGACCGGATCGGGCACGGTGCGGAAGCGCTCGAGCTGGGGATGTCGCGTGTAGCCGCGGGTGTTGCCCACGAGCACCGCCTGCGCGAGCAGCGACTCCCGCCAGCACGCGGTGAGTCCCTGGCGGTCGAGGTAGCGCGGATGCAGCGACCAGATCCTCATGCAGCGAGCGTACGCGGGATGCTCCCGCTCGCCCCGTGGATCTCCTTGGCGAGGCCGCCGCGAGGGAGGAGACTGCTCGTGCGCGCCCTGCCGATCGCACACCTCGTTCCATGAGAGAAAGGCACACATCGATGACGATCCAGTCCTCCGACGCCCACGCGACCGCCGACGGCGTCGACGACGGCGGCACCGGGGCCTTCGCCGGCCGCGTGTTCGCCTCGGCGCTCGGATGCTTCGAGACCCTCAGCATCTACCTGGGCGACCGCCTCGGCTGGTACCGGGCGCTCGCCGCCGACGGCCCGCTCACCTCGTCGGAGCTCGCCGGTCGCACCGGAACCCATGAGCGCTACGCACGGGAATGGCTCGAACAGCAGGCGGTGAGCGGCATCCTCGATGTGGGGGACCCCTCGGTGGAGGCCGCCGAGCGGCGATTCTCCCTCCCGCCCGCGCATGCGGAGGTGCTGACCGACGCCGGGTCGCTCGACTACCTCGCCCCGCTCGCGCGCATGATCGCCGGCGTCGCCACGCAGCTCCACCCCCTCCTCGACGCGTACCGGACCGGTGGTGGCGTGGCATGGGACCGCTACGGCGACGACGCACGCGAGGCGCAGGGCGACATCAACCGGCCCTGGTTCGAACGCCGGCTCGGCGACGCCCTCGCGAGCGTGCCGAGCCTGCACGAACTGCTCTCCCGGCCCGGCACGCGCATCGCCGATGTCGGATGCGGGCACGGCTGGTCGACCATCGCCCTCGCGCGCGCCTACCCCGAGGCGAGCATCGACGGCCTGGACATCGACGAGCCCGCCCTCCGCGCGGCGCGGGAGCACGCCGCCGAGGCGGGGCTCGCCGACCGGATCGCATTCCACCTCGTCGACGGCGAGGAGCTCGCCGAGGCGTCGGCCTACGACGCCGCCTTCGTCTTCGAGGCGCTGCACGACATGCCCCGCCCCGTGGAGGTGCTGGCGGCGATCCGGGCGGCGGTGCGCGATGACGGGGCCGTCGTCGTCATGGACGAGGCGGTCGCCCCGCACTTCGCTCCCGACGGCGATGAGCTGGAGCGGGTGATGTACGGGTACAGCCTGTTCATCTGCCTTCCCGACAGCCTCTCCACGCCCGGCTCGGTCGGAACGGGAACCGTGATGCGGCAGTCCACCCTCGAGCGCTATGCGAAGGATGCCGGCTTCGCCGGGATCGAGGCGTTGCCGATCGAGGACTTCGCGATGTTCCGGTTCACGCGGCTGCTGCAGGCCTGAGCACGCTCGACCTCCCGAAGTCGAGCATTTTTGGCCGTTCCGGCGCGAAGGGGGAGACTAGGGGTATGTCTTCCCCCGCTGCCCGAGCGGCAGCCGACGCACTCCAGAACCCATCCGACGCCGAGCAGTCTCCCGAGGGCTACACGGTGTTCGCCGTACTCCGGAAGGATCCGGCGCGCCCCGACGACCTCGACGGGCACGACGTCCCCCGCTTCGTGCGCGAGCTCGACGGCACCATCTCGCTCGTCGAGAACGAGGGCGTGACCCTGCGCGGCATCTACGACGTGTCGGGCCTGCGCGCCGACGCCGATGTCATGCTCTGGCTGCACGCGCCCACCGCCGAGGGGCTGCAGTGGGCGCTCCGCGAGCTGCGGCGCACGCGCCTGCTGCGTGCGCTGCTGCCGACGTGGAACGCGATGGGCGTGCACCGTGACGCGGAGTTCAACAAGGCGCACGTGCCGGGGTTCCTCCGCGGTGTCGAGCCGAAGTCGTGGCTCACGGTCTACCCGTTCGTGCGCAGCTACGAGTGGTACCTGCTCCCGCCCGAGGAGCGGAGCCGCATGCTCGCCGAGCACGGACGCAAGGGGGCGGCCTTCCGCGGCGCGATCGCGAACACGGTCAGCGCCTTCGCCCTCGGCGACTACGAGTGGCTGCTGCCGATCGAGTCGGACGAGCTCACCGAGCTCGTCGACCTCATGCGCGAGCTGCGCGCGACCGACGCGCGCATGCACGTGCGCGAGGAGGTGCCGTTCTACACGGGGCGCCGGATCTCGACCGCCGAGCTCGTGGAGGTGCTGCAGTAGTGGCCGCGGTGAACCTCGGCTCCGGTCGTGGACGCAAGCCCGCACCGGCGACATCCGCCCCGTACGCCCCCGGCGCCCTCGTGCCCGGGGCGACCCCCGCCGCGCAGGCCGGCCCCGAGCACGTCACCGAGCCGGTCGCGTACGACGCCATCCTGCTCGCCGGATTCGGCGGGCCCGAGGGCCAGGACGACGTCATCCCGTTCCTCCGCAACGTCACGAGCGGCCGCGGCATCCCCGACGAGCGCCTCGAGGAGGTCGCCCAGCACTACCGCCACTTCGGCGGCGTGAGCCCCATCAACGAGCAGAACCGCCGGTTGAAGGCGGCACTCGAGGCCGAGCTCGCGAGCCGCGGGGTCGACCTGCCCGTGTACTGGGGCAACCGCAACTGGGACCCGTACCTGAACGACGCGCTCGCCGCGGCGCAGGCGAACGGCCACACGACGCTCATCGCGATCGCCACGAGCGCGTACTCGTCGTACTCGAGCTGCCGCCAGTACCGCGAGGACTTCGCCGACGCGCTCGAGGACACGCGGCTCGGCGACGTGGTCCGGATCGACAAGGTGCGCCAGTTCTTCGACCACCCCGGGTTCGTGCAGCCGTTCATCGAGGGCGTGCGCGACGGGATCGCGCAGCTCGAGGCATCCGGTGACCTGGCGCGCACGACCGAGATCGAGGTGCTCTTCGCCACGCACTCCATCCCGTCGACGGATGCCGCGAGGTCCGGCCCGGCTGAGCGGGGCTTCGGGGAGGGCGGCGCCTATGCCGCCCAGCACCTCGCCGTCGCGGAAGCGGTCATGCGGGAGGCCGGCGCCGCCGACGTCCCGTGGCAGCTCGTGTACCAGTCGCGCTCGGGACCGCCCTCGATGCCGTGGCTCGAGCCCGACATCAACGATGCGATCGAAGGCCTTCCCGCCGCGGGTCGCAAGGCGGTCGTGATCGTGCCGCTCGGTTTCGTGAGCGACCACATGGAAGTGCTCTGGGACCTCGACAACGAGGCCCTCGAGACGGCGCAGCAGCACGGACTCGCCGCGGTGCGGGTGCCGACGCCCGGCACGCACCCGGCCTACGTCGCCGGGCTCGTCGACCTCGTGCTCGAGCGCGTGAACGGCACGCCCGTCGGCGAGCGACCGGCGGTCACCGAACTCGGCCCGTGGTACGACGTGTGCCGTCCCGGATGCTGCGAGAACGTGCGTCTCGGGTTCCGTCCGGCGCTCGCGGGGATCGCGCCGTGAGCTCCGGGGGCGGGACCATCCGCGTGGGCACCCGGGCGAGCGCGCTCGCCATGGCGCAGACGCGCCAGGTCGCGGATCGCATCGCCAAGGTCGCGAAGGCGGAGATCGAGCTCGTCCCGGTGACGACCGAGGGCGACACCTCGCGCGCGTCGCTGTCGACCATCGGCGGCATGGGCGTCTTCGCCGCCGCCCTCCGAGAAGCGCTGCTGCGCGGCGAGTGCGACCTCGTCGTGCACTCCCTGAAGGACCTGCCCACCGCCGAGCACGAGCGACTGCGGCTCGGCGCGGTGCCGAAGCGCGCCGACGCCCGCGACGCGCTCTGCGCGCGCGACGGGCTCACGCTCGCCACGCTGCCCGAGGGTGCCCGCGTGGGCACGGGCTCACCGCGGCGCATCGCGCAGCTGCGCGCCGCACGCCCCGACATCACGGCCGTCGACATCCGCGGGAACGTCGACACGCGACTCGGCAAGGTCGAGACCGGCGAGCTCGACGCGGTGATCCTCGCCGCCGCGGGCCTCGGCAGGCTCGGCCGCACGGATGCGGTCACCGAGCTGCTGCCGCTGGAGGAGTGGCCCACGGCACCCGGCCAGGGTGCCCTGGCGATCGAGGTGCGCCGGGAGCGCGGCGACCGCGACCTCGAACGGGCGCTCGAGGCGATCGACCACGGGACGACCCGCAGCACCGTGCTCGGCGAACGCCTCGTGCTCGCGGGGCTGGAGGCCGGATGCACCGCCCCGATCGGTGCCACCTCGTTCGTCGATGACGAACTTCTGTTCCTCACCGCGAGCGTGTACAGTGCCGACGGGACGCGGCGCCTGACGAGCTCGCACGCCGCCACGCCCGAGAGCCGTTCGGCCGCCGACCTGGCGGACGCGGCACGCGACGTCGCCGGTCGGGTCGTCGCAGAACTCCTGGGCAACGGCGCCGCTGAACTCGCACCACCTGAGGAGTCGCAGTGAGCGAATTCGACATGACGGGAGCGATCGGCCTGCCGTACTCGGACGGCAAGCCGCTCGCAGGCTGGCGTGTGCTCGTGCCTCGGGGAGGACCGTGGGGCGACGGCGTGGCCGCGGCCCTGCGCGCACGCGGCGCCGCCCCGATCGTCGCACCGATGATCAACTTCGCACCGACCGACGACCAGCCGGCCCTCGAGGCGGCCCTCGCCAAGCTCGCCGCCGGCGAGTTCGACTGGCTGACCGTGACGAGCGCGACGACCGTCGACGTGCTCGCCTCGTACGGCGCGGTCATCCCGGCCTCGACGAAGGTCGCCGCGGTCGGGGAGACCACCGCGGCCGCGCTCGTCGCGGCCGGCTATCACGCCGACATCGTGCCCTCCGAGGACAACTCCGCACGCGGTCTCCTCGAGGAGTGGGAGGCGGCCACGCACGGGGAGCGGGGACTGCGCGTGCTCGCCCTGCGCTCGGCCATCGCCAAGCAGGTGCTCTCCATCGGCCTGGCTCGCGCCGGTCACCACGTCGAGGCGGTCGTCGCCTATCGCACCGTCGGGGTGCCGGTCGCCCAGAAGGTCATCGACGACGTGCGAGCCGGACGCGTGAACGCCGTGCTCGTGACCTCCGGAAGCGTCGCCGAACAGGTGCAGCTGCAGCTCGGTCCGATCCCCGAGACGACGCTCGTCGCCGCGATCGGCCCGCAGACGCAGAAGGATGCCGCGAAGATCGGCCTGCGCGTCGACGTCGTCGCCCGCGAGCGCAGCGCCGAGTCGCTCATCGACGCCGTCGTCGAGGCCGCCACCGCGCGCGCCTGACGGCCCCGCTCCGTCCTCGGGTCCTCCGGGCCGGGTGCACGCAATCCGGCTCCCCGGTTCGCGCGGCATCCGCCCAGCGCTGCGACGTAGGCTTGACGCGTGAACTCCACGCCCGTTCCCCGCGTCCGCCCGCGCCGTCTTCGCGAGACCGCG
>JAPSJU010000330.1 GCA_031178025.1 Agromyces sp.
GTAGTTGAACACGGGCGGCTCCTCGTGCATGGAGCGGCCGATACCGTGGCCGACATAGTCCGTGAGGATGCCGTAGCGGTACCCGTCACCCGCCGACGCGTCACCCTCGGCATGGACGAAGTCCTCGATCGCCGCGCCCACCTCGTTCAGGTGGCGCGCCGTGGCGAGCTCGGCGATGCCGCGCCAGAGCGCCCGCTCGGTGATGGACGACAGCGCCTGGCGAGCCGCCACCACGGCCGGCCGCGAGGCATCCGGGAGCACGACCGTGAAGGCGGCATCGCCGTTCCAGCCGTCGACCTCGGCCCCGCCGTCGACCGAGACGATGTCGCCGGCGCGGAACGGCCGTTCACCGGGGATGCCGTGCACCACGTCGTCGTCGACCGACACGCAGAGCGTGTGCCGGTACCCCGGCACGAGCTGGAAGTTGGGCCGCCCTCCGAGGGTGCGGATGACGCGTTCCGCCGCGGCGTCGAGCTCGAGCGGTGTCGCGCCGGGTGCGAGCAGTCGCCGGGCCTCGGCGAGGGCGGCCGCCGTCGCCGCACCCGCCGCCTGCATCGCACGAAGCTCTGCCGGCGACTTGTAGATCGAGCGGCGGAACACGCGGCTCAGGCTGCGGCGCCGGGGTGACGCGGAACGAGGCCCCGCGAGGCCAGCGCCGCGAAGATGCGCGACGTCACCTCGGCGAGCGTACCGACGCCGTCGATGGGCACGACGATGTCGCGCGGGCGGTAGACGTCGAGGATGGGCGCCGTCTCGCGCTCGTAGATCGCGAGGCGGTTCGCGATCACCTCTTCGGTGTCGTCGGTGCGCCCCTGCTCCAGGGCGCGGTGGCGCAGGCGGCTGATGCTCTCGTCGCGCGGCACGACGAGCTCGAGCACCGCGTCGAGGTGCTCATCGCGCCCGGCGAGGAACTCGTCGAGGTGCTCGACCTGACTGCGATTGCGCGGGTATCCGTCGAGCAGGAAGCCGGACGCGGCGTCGGGCTGCCTGAGCCGGTCGCGCACGAGCTCGCTCGTCAGCTCGTCGGAGACGAGGTCGCCCGCCTCGATGATCGCCTGCACCCGCTTGCCGAGTTCCGTGCCCTCGGCGACGTTCGCGCGGAAGATGTCGCCGGTCGCGATCTGCGGCACTCCGAAGGCCTCCGCGACGAGCACGCCCTGCGTCCCCTTGCCGGAGCCCTGGGGCCCGACGATGAGGAAGCGCGCGGAGTCGGCTGCTGCAGCCGTCATCGCAGGAGCCCCTCGTAGTGTCGCTGCTGCAGCTGCGCGTCGATCTGCTTCACCGTCTCGAGGCCGACGCCGACGATGATCAGGATGGACGCGCCGCCGAACGGGAAGTTCGCATTGGCACCCACGAGTCCCAGCGCGATGAGCGGGATCAGCGCGACGAGGCCGAGGTAGAGCGAACCGGGCAGCGTCACTCGCGTGAGCACGTAGTCGAGGTACTCGGCGGTCGGGCGGCCGGCACGGATACCGGGGATGAAGCCGCCGTACTTCTTCATGTTCTCGGCGACCTCGTCGGGGTTGAACGTGATCGCGACGTAGAAGTAGGTGAACCCGACGATGAGCAGGAAGTAGAGGAGCATGTAGAGCGGGTGATCGCCCTGCGTGAGGTAGTTCGTGATCCAGACGACCCAGGGCTGGGGGTCCTCGCCGGCGGCGGGCTGGTTGAACTGGGCGATGAGCGCGGGGAGGTACAGCAGCGAGGACGCGAAGATGACCGGCACGACGCCTGCCATGTTCACCTTGATGGGGATGTAGGTGTTGTTGCCGCCGTACGTGCGCCGGCCCACCATCCGCTTGGCGTACTGCACCGGGATGCGCCGCTGCGACTGCTCGACGAACACGACCGCGACCACGATGGCGAGTCCCACGATGAGCACGAGGGTGAAGATGTCCCAGCCGCGGGAGACGCCGATCGCCCAGAGCGAGCCGGGGAACGTCGCGGCGATGGACGTGAAGATCAGCAGCGACATGCCGTTGCCGATGCCGCGCTCGGTGATGAGCTCGCCCATCCACATGATGAGGCCGGTGCCGGCCGTCATGGTGATGACCATGAGGAGGATGGCGTACCAGGCGTCGTTCGTGATGAGCTGCGCGCACTCGGGCGCCCCGGAGGGGAACAGCGCGCCGGATCGCGCGACGGTGACGAGGGTCGTCGACTGGAGCACGCCGAGCGCGATCGTGAGGTAGCGGGTGTACTGGGTGAGGCGGCCCTGGCCGGCCTGGCCCTCCTTGTAGAGGGTCTCGAAGTGCGGGATCACCACGCGGAGCAGCTGCACGATGATCGACGCCGTGATGTACGGCATGATGCCGAGTGCGAAGATCGACAGCTGCAGCAGCGCCCCGCCGGAGAACAGGTTGACGAGCTCGTAGAGGCCGGACGCCCCCTGGCTGGCCGCAAGACACGCCTGCACGTTGGTGAAGTCGACGAACGGCGCCGGGATGAAGGACCCCAGTCGGAACAGGGCGACGATGCCCAGCGTGAAACCGAGCTTGCGGCGAAGATCCGGCGTGCGGAAGATCCGCCCGATGGCGTTGAACACTCGTCCTCCTGTTGCTCCGTCGTGGAGTCAGTCCATATGCG
>JAPSJU010000331.1 GCA_031178025.1 Agromyces sp.
GCGAGCGGCATGAAGTCGTCGCCCAGCTCGTAGACGAGCGGGATGCCGGTCGGGATGTTGAGCTCGGCGATGTCGTCGTCGGAGATCCCGTCGAGGTGCTTCACGAGCGCGCGGAGCGAGTTGCCGTGCGCCGTGACGAGCACCGTCTTGCCGTCGGCGAGGTCGGGGACGATCCCCTCCTCCCAGTACGGCAGCATGCGGGCGATGACGTCCTTCAGGCATTCGGTGCGCGGAAGCTCGGCGTCGGACAGGGCGGCGTAGCGGGGATCCCCGACCTGCGAGTACTCGGCGTCGTCGGCGAGCGCCGGTGGCGGCACGTCGAACGAGCGTCGCCAGAGCTGGAACTGCTCCGGCCCGTACTTCTCGAGCGTCTCGGCCTTGTCGAGACCCTGGAGCGCGCCGTAGTGCCGCTCGTTCAGGCGCCAGGACCGCCGGACGTCGATCCATGCGCGGTCCGCCACGTCGAGGGCGATGTTCGCCGTCTGGATCGCTCGCGTCAGCACCGAGGTGTGCTGCACGTCGGGCAGCACGTTCTTCTCGACGAGCAGTTCCCCGGCGCGCGCCGCCTCGGCGAGGCCGAGCTCGCTGAGCCGCACGTCGACCCAACCGGTGAACAGGTTCTTCTGGTTCCATTCGCTGTTGCCGTGGCGAAGCAGCACGAGGGTGTGAGGCATGACGAACAGCCTAGCCGCGGCGGCGCGCGCGCTCGTGCTGGGAGACTGGAGCCATGTCCGTCGACACGCGCAGGGGAACCGTCGGATCGATCACCAGGGGCACGACGAACGCCAACCGGCTGCGCCGCGTCGACCGATGGATCGCCGTGCACTCCGCCCTCCTCCACGCCACCGACGCGTTCGTCGTCGACCTGGGCTTCGGCGCGAGCGCGGTGACGACGCTCGAGCTGGCCGCCCGGCTCCGGAACGCGAGACCCGACGTCGACGTGCTGGGCCTCGAGATCGACGCCCAGCGGGTGCGCACGGCGCGCGAGCAGCTCGCCCGGACCCGAGCCGGGGACGGGCACTTCGCTCCGGACCTTCCGGTCGGCTTCGAGCGCGGCGGGTTCGAGGTGCCGACGCCGGACGACCGCCGACCCGTCGTCATCCGCGCGTTCAACGTGCTGCGCCAGTACGACGAATCGGAGGTCGCCGCGGCATGGGCGCGGATGGCCGCCCGCCTCGCTCCCGGCGGGATCCTCGTCGAGGGCACATGCGACGAGCTCGGTCGGGTCGCGAGCTGGGTCGGCATCGGGGCGTCCGGGCCGCGCACCTTCACCGTGAGCCTCCGCCGCTCCGGCCTCGAGACCCCGGCCGTCGTGGCGGAACGGCTGCCGAAGGCGCTCATCCACCGCAACGTGCCCGGGGAGCGGATCCACGAGTTGCTCGCATCGCTCGATCGTGCGTGGCGGGTGCACGCCCCGATGTCGGTGTACGGACCCTCGCAGCGCTGGATCGGCGCAGTGGCCACCCTGCGGCACGAGGGATGGCCCGTGATCGGGGGGCCGCGACGGACCCGCCTCGGCGAGCTCACCGTGCCGTGGGAGGCCGTCGCGCCCGATCCGGCCTGACCGGTCGCGCATGAGGCGCCCGACGGGCCCGAGCTTCCGGTCAGTCCGCCGGAAGCAGCGCTCGAGCCGCGTCGAGCTCGAGCCCCGTCGCGGTCAGGAGGTCGACGAGGTACGGCCGCAGCGCGGTGATCGTGTTGCGGTCGCCGACCGGCCCGTCCGGGAGGATCGCCACCGGGTCGAGGTGCCGGGCGATCTCGGCGAACGCCTGCCGCGCGACCGGCTGGGCTGCCACGTCGCGCAGGCTGTCGGCCAGGAGGCCGAGCGCGACCGAGACCCGGGCGTGGACGTCGGCGACCTCGGGCCGCCGACGCCCGTCGCGGAGCACCCACTCGATGCGGCGCGCGATGATGCGCAGGTTGCGGGTGGCGAGGTCGAGCCCGGAGAGCATGATCCGCTGGCGTTCGAGGTCGAAGCGCGATCGGTGCACGAGCGGTGAGACCCGGGCGATGGCGAGCCCGGAATCGACCGACGCCATCCAGGCCTCGACGAGCGGCTGCGTCGCCCGCGCTCGCGACAGGGCGCGTCCGGCATCGTCCGTCCGGCCGCTTCGCAAGGCGTCGGCGAGCTCCGCCAGCACGCCGATGTGCTCATCGATGAGCCGACGACCCTCCCGCATCGCGGTGCGGTGCGGGTCGCGTGGGATGACCGCGGTCGCCACGAGCGCGAAGGTTCCTCCGACGAGGGCGTCGAGCGTGCGCACGAACGGGCCGCCCTCCGGGGACGGAACGAGCATGACGAGCGCGCACTGCACGGCGGCGGCGATCGCGAAGGCCGCGTTCGCCGACACGAATCGCGCGACCGCCAACGTCAGGAGGAGCGCGACTCCGAACTGCACCGCGCCCGCGCCGAACACGAGCAGCAGCACCTCGGCGAGCGCGATCCCGAGCGCCATCGCGACGACCGTCTCGAGCACGCGCGCCGGTCGGGCGTCGCGCACGAACCCGAGCGCCGTGATCGCGACGATCGCGGCGATGAGCGGTTGCTCGTGCCCCAGCACGTACCTCGCGAACGCGAACGCCGC
>JAPSJU010000332.1 GCA_031178025.1 Agromyces sp.
TGGCATGCGCATCGCCACCTGGAACGTCAACTCGATCCGCACCCGCGTCGACCGTGTCGTCGACTGGATGGTGCGCGAAGACGTCGACGTGCTCGCGATGCAGGAGATCAAGTGCAAGCCCGAGCAGTTCCCGGCGGAGCAGTTCGAGAGCGCCGGCTACGAGCTCGCCATCCACGGCTTCGACCAGTGGAACGGCGTCGCGATCGCGAGCCGATCGCCGATCGGGTCGGTCGAGACCGCGTTCCCCGACATGCCCGGGTTCCTGAAGGGGCTCGAGGGACCCGATCAGCCGCAGGAGGCGCGCGCCATCGGCGCGACCGTCGGCGGAGTGCGCGTCTGGAGCCTGTACGTCCCGAACGGGCGATCGCTCGGCGATCCGCACTTCACGTACAAGCTCGACTGGCTGGCTGCGCTCGCCGCATACACGCGCGCCGAGACGTCGGCTCACCCCGAGGTGCCGTTCGCCCTCATGGGCGACTTCAACATCGCCCCCTTCGACCAGGACAACGGCGACCCGGCGGTCGTCGAGGGGGTCAGCACGCACGTGTCGCCGGCGGAGCGGCAGGCGTTCCACGCCCTCGAGGCGGCGGGGGTGACCGATGTCGTGCGCCCGCGCGTGCCCGAGGGGTTCACGTACTGGGATTACAAGCAACTGCGATTCCCCCGCAACGAGGGCATGCGCATCGACTTCATCCTCGGCTCCGCCGCGTTCGCCGACGCGGTGACCGACGCCTCCATCCATCGCAACGAGCGCAAGGGCACCGCCCCGTCCGACCATGTCCCGGTGCTCGTCGAACTCGCGCTCGGCGACGCCGACGAGGACCTCCCGATGATCTTCGGCTGACGGGGGATCAGCCCCGACACCCGGGGCAGGATGCGCGTGGAGCGCAACCCCCCACTCCCGTCCCAGCCTCGCGCGGTACGCTTCCACTCGTGACCAGCTCCCCCGACCGCGTCGCCGGTGACACCTTCACCGGCGTGACCCTCGGCGCGCGCTACCGCCTCGACGCCCTCATCGGGCGGGGCGGCATGGCCAGCGTGTATCGCGGTGAGGACCTCGTACTCGGCCGGCCGGTCGCCGTGAAGGTCTTCGCCGAGGCCGCCGAGGGCATCGATGACGCCGGGCGCCGCAAGTCCGAGACGGGGCTGCTCGCGAGCCTCTCGCACCACGCGCTCGTCCGCCTCTACGACGCCGCACAGGACCCGACCACGGGCCGCGAGTTCCTCGTCATGGAGCTCGTCGACGGCACCGACCTCCGGCAGGCGCTGCGACGCGGTCCGCTGAGCGCCGCCGATTCAGCGGGACTGCTCGCCGACCTGGCCGAGGCGTTGCACGTCATCCACGAGCGCGGGATCGTGCACCGTGACGTGAAGCCCGCCAACGTGCTCCTGGAACCGGCGCACATGCCGAGTCGCACCTGGAACGCGAAGCTCGCCGACTTCGGCATCGCCCGCCTCATCGACGACGCACGCCTGACGAGCACGGGAATGCTCATCGGCACGCCGGGATACCTGAGCCCCGAGCAGGTGACCGGGACGGCGCCGGGCGCGCCCGCCGACATCTACTCGCTCGGGCTCCTCGCTCTCGAGGCTCGCACCGGGGCCGCGGTGTTCCCGGGGTCGGCGGTCGAGGCGGCCACCGCCCGCCTCGCACGAGACCCCGAGGTGCCGGCCGAACTCGGCTCGGACTGGGTCGCACTGCTGCGCGCGATGACGGCGCGCGAGCCCGGCGACCGGCCGACGGCACTCGAGGTCGCCATGGCCGCGTCGACCCTCGACACCTCCGCGGATGCCTCGGACAGCGCCACGGCCCCCACGATCGCGTTCAGCCAGGCCACCGAGCCGGCGACCGAGGCGATGGCGGCGCCGGCGGCGACGGACGCCGCGACCGGCGTGCTCGCCGACGCATCGGGACCGACCGCCGCCACGCGCGTGCTTCCCACCGCCGACCGAGCCTTCTTCCCCGTACCCGAGGCCGCCGAGCGGGATGGGACAGCGGGGCGGGCGACGGCTGAGCGCTCGGACGTCGACGGATGGCGCCGCTGGAAGCGACCGGCGATCGCCATCAGCCTCCTCGTCGCGGTGCTCGCGGTCGTTGCCGGCGTGCTGTTCTCCTCACTCGGGAATCCGACGGAGGCCGCTCCCTCGGAGCCCCTGCCGGCCGTGCCGGGCGAGCTCGGCGTGCACCTGCAGCAACTCGACGAGGCTGTCACCGGATGATGCCGCGCGCACTCCGCTCCGTCCGTGCGGCGTGCTCCGCAGCGGCCATCGCCGCCGCCCTCACGTTCGGCGTCGCAGGCTGCGCGCCGGCGGGCGATGATCTCTCGGCCGAGCTGCACGCCTCCGTCGTGCAGATCGCGGAGCGCGCCGCCGCGGGCGACTTCGCGGGTGCGCTCGCCGAACTGGAACTGCTCGATCAGGACGTCGCCGCCGCCGTCGAGGACGGCGCCATCAGCGACGAGCGCGAGCAGGAGATCCGGATCGCGATCGATCTCGTGCGTGCAGATCTCCAGGCCGCGGCGCAGTCGGCGACGCCGCCACCCGCACCTCCGTCGGAGGATGACGAGGTCGAGGGTGATGAGG
>JAPSJU010000333.1 GCA_031178025.1 Agromyces sp.
CGAGCGTCGCCTCGGCGGAGGCATCGGCGTGATGTTCGCGGCGCGGTCGCACCACCTGCGCGAGCGCCGGCTCCTCGACATCGAGGTGCGCGACCTGTCCGAGCGCGTGCACGCCCGTGTCGGTGCGGCCGGCCACGGTCAGCCGCGGCGCCGTGCCGGTGCGACGGAAGAGGGTGGCGAGGGCCTCTTCGAGGACGCCCTGCACGGTGCGCAGGCCAGGCTGCCTGCTCCACCCGGTGAAGTCCGTGCCGTCATAGGCGATCCCGAGACGCAGGCGTACGACGGGGGCACCGGCTGCCTCGGCATCCGTTCCCTGGTCCACGCATCCAGACTAGAGGGCCGAGACGAGGCCCCGCACGCCGGAGGGCCCCGGCGCAACCGCACCGGGGCCCTCCGAACTGGACGCGACGACTACTTCGCGGCAGCTTCCTCGGTCGACGCTTCGGCCGACTCCTCGGACGCCTCGGCGCCAGCGGCCTCGTCGACCGTGGCCTCGGCCTCGGTCACGCCCTCCTCGGGCGTCGCGTCGGCCACGGGCTCCTCGGCGGGGGCCTCGGTGGCAGCGGGCGCCGCCTTCGCGGTGCGCTGCTTCTTCACGACCGGCTCGAGCACGAGCTCGATGACCGCCATGGGGGCGTTGTCGCCCTTGCGGTTGCCGATCTTCGTGATGCGGGTGTAGCCGCCCTCGCGGTCGGCCACCTGCGGGGCGATGATCGTGAACAGCTCGTGCACGACCGACTTGTCGCCGATGACGCCGAGCACGCGACGGCGCGCGTGCAGGTCGCCGCGCTTGGCGAACGTCACCAGACGCTCAGCGAGCGGACGCAGGCGCTTGGCCTTCGTCTCGGTGGTGGTGATGCGCTTGTGCGTGAAGAGGGCAGCCGCGAGGTTCGCGAGCAGGAGCCGCTCGTGCGCGGGTCCGCCTCCGAGGCGGGGGCCCTTCGTGGGCTTCGGCATGGTTCGTTATCTCCAGTGGTGAGGGGTGGGTGCGGCGGCCGCCATGGCCTGCCTAGTTCTCGTCGTCGAAGCCCGTGTAGAAGTGGGCGCCGTCGAAACCGGGGACGGAGTCCTTCAGCGACAGGCCCATTTCGGTGAGCTTGTCCTTGACCTCGTCGACCGACTTCTGGCCGAAGTTGCGGATGTTCATGAGCTGCGACTCCGACAGGGCGACGAGCTCGGACACCGTGTTGATGCCCTCGCGCTTCAGGCAGTTGTAGCTGCGCACCGAGAGGTCGAGGTCCTCGATGGGAATCGAGAGCTCGCTGGAGAGCACGGCGTCGACGGGCGCAGGCCCGATCTCGATGCCCTCGGCCGCGGTGTTCAGCTCGCGGGCGAGGCCGAACAGCTCGGTGAGGGTGCGACCTGCCGACGCGATGGCGTCGCGAGGCGTGATGGCCGCCTTCGTCTCGACGTCGACCACGAGGCGGTCGAAGTCGGTGCGCTCGCCGGCACGGGTGGCCTCGACGCGGTAGGTGACCTTGAGCACCGGCGAGTAGATCGAGTCGACCGGGATCTGGCCGGCTTCGGAGTACTCGTTGCGGTTCTGGCTGGCCGAGACGTAGCCGCGGCCGCGCTCGATCGTGAGCTCGAGCTCGAACTTCGCCGAGTCGTTGAGCGTCGCGATGACCAGATCGGGGTTGTGCACCTCGACGCCGGCCGGGGCCGAGATGTCGGCGGCGGTGACCTCACCGGCACCCTGCTTGCGCAGGTACGCGGTGATGGGCTCGTCGTGCTCGCTGGAGACGACCAGGTTCTTGATGTTGAGGATGATCTCGGTGACATCCTCCTTCACCCCGGGAACCGTCGAGAACTCGTGGAGCACGCCGTCGATGCGGATGCTCGTCACGGCCGCGCCGGGGATCGAGGAGAGGAGGGTGCGACGGAGCGAGTTGCCCAGGGTGTAACCGAAGCCCGGCTCGAGGGGCTCGATCACGAAACGCGAACGGAACTCCGAGATGTTCTCTTCGGTGAGCGTCGGACGCTGTGCGATCAGCACTGTGGATTCCTTTCGGCAGGGTGTCCGCTATATGACACCTGCGAGATACGAGGATCTTGAGTTGTGAGAGAACGTGTGCCCGGTGATCGAGCGGGCCCGGCCGGGGCGCATCGGGACCATGGTCTCCGAGGTGCGTCCCGTTCGCCGGGCCTGCTCGATCGCCGGTGCGTGCTGAGGGTCAGACGCGGCGGCGCTTGGGCGGGCGGCATCCGTTGTGCGCCTGGGGCGTCACGTCGTTGATGCTGCCGACCTCGAGGCCGGCGGCCTGGAGGGAGCGGATCGCGGTCTCACGGCCCGAGCCGGGGCCCTTGACGAAGACGTCGACCTTCTTCATGCCGTGCTCCTGCGCCTGGCGCGCGGCCGACTCGGCGGCGAGCTGTGCGGCGAACGGGGTCGACTTGCGCGAACCCTTGAAGCCGACGCCACCGGAGGAGGCCCAGCTGATCACGGCACCGTTGGTGTCGGTGATCGAGACGATCGTGTTGTTGAACGTCGACTTGATGTGGGCCTGGCCCACGGCGATGTTCTTCTTTTCCTTCTTGCGCGGCTTGCGAGTAGCCGCCTTGGGTGCTGCCATGTGTGA
>JAPSJU010000334.1 GCA_031178025.1 Agromyces sp.
GCCGCAACACCGCCGCCTACTACCGGGAGTTCGTGCTGCCGTGGATCGGGCGTCGACTGACCGGTCGCTCATCCGGCGACGGACGCACGCCGAAGCGTCCCGCCCTCGAGCCGGTCGCTCCCGACGCCGCCGCGCGCTGACCCGCGCCGGGCACCGGATGGGCCGACGGCTCAGGCGGTGCCGAGCACGTCGGCGACGAAGGCGCGGGTGCGCCGCGCCAGTCCCTCGATGCGCTCGAGCTCGTGCACGCCCGGCTGCACCTCGAGCGGGGCGGCGGGGCGGCCGAGTCGCACGGTCTCCTGGCAGGCGAGGTCGGCGCACATGTACGTGCCCACGCTGTCGCCGCGCTCGCCGGCCTCGCCGGCACGTCGCGCCGAGAACAGCACGACCTGGTCACCGGGCTGCTGCGTGTGGCAGAGGTTGCAGATCGCGGCGCGATGGTGCGAGCCCGCGGCCGGCGCAGCGCGCAGCACGACCCCGGCGGGCGCGCCGTCGAGCTCGGTGACGAGGTAGCCGCGCGACGGGATCCGCGGGTCGCGCCACGCGAAGGCGTCGAGGTGCGCCCACTCGGTCACGAAGAACCGCACCGGCAACGAGAGCTGGGCGAGCTCGGCGTCGCTCGCGTTGCCGAGCGCCTCCCGGATGTCGGTCTCGACCAGCGGCTGCATCCGTCTCCTCCCGGCGCGGGGTCGCTGCGCCTGCCTCCCAGTCTATGAACCGCACCGCACGGGCCCGCCGCAGCACCCGGTCGCGCTCACCGGATTCCCGCCGCGGCGGACAGCACCCGCTCGCGCAGCGCGTCCGAGATCGGCGCCGAACCCGCGTCGGCGGCGGCGGCGTCCTGCCCCTCGGCGCTCGCGATCCACTCGATGTAGGCGCGGACGAGTTCGCCCTCGACGGGGTCGACGTACTCGCGGCACGCGATGAAGTAGCTGACGAGCACCAGCGGGTAGACGTCGGGCTCGGAGGTGGCGCGGTCCACGTCGACGACGAGGTCGTCGTCGGCGCGTCCACGCTCCATGGGCGAGACGTCCACGACGGCGGCGGCGGATTCCCCGGTGGGCGGCACGGAGGAGTCGCCGACGGCGAGGCGTGCGACGGCGAGGTTGTCGGCTCGCGATGCGTCGAGGTAGCCGATCACGTTCACCCCGTCGCGGATCACCGCGGCGATGCCGGAGTTGCCCTGCGCCGCCTCGCCCTCGTACGGGAACGCGTCGTCGGCCTCATGCGGCCAGTGCTCGGGAGCGGCTTCGGCGAGGTAGTCGGTGAAGTTCTCGGTCGTGCCGGAGTCGTCGGAACGATGCACGGCGGTGATCCGGGCGTCGGGCAGGCTCGCGCCCGGATTCAGCCGCACGAGCTCGGGGTCGTTCCACCGCTCGATGGCGCCCGAGAAGATCTGGGCGACGGATGCCGCGTCGAGCCGCAACTCGTCGACGCCCTCGACGCTGAACGCCAGCACGATGGGCGAGAGGTAGATGGGCAGGTCGATGGCTCCCGAACCGGGTGCGCACCGCTCGAGATCGCCTTCGGCCTCCTCGGTCGTGAGCGCCGTGTCGCTGCCCGCGAATCCCACGGCGCCGACGATGAACTGCTCGCGACCGGCTCCCGAGCCCGACGGATCGTAGTTCACGGTGACGCTCGCGTTCGCTCGCTGGAACCCGGCGATCCACGCGTCCTGCGCAGCGCCCTGGGCGGAGGACCCCGCGCCGTCGAGGGTGCCGGCGAGGTCGCTCTCGAGGTCGCCCTGCTCGTTGACGGCGCATCCGGCCAGCAGCACCCCCGCCAGGGCAGGGGCGGCGATCACGAGGCGGAGCCGCAGCGCGCGCATGCCCGTCATGGTAGCGAACACCGACCCGCCCGATCGGGGCCTTGACGGAAGCGACGCGGCAGCGTGGGCCCTCAGGCGAACGAGACGCGCGGCCGGTCGTCGGCGACCGGGCACCAGCCCTCCGGCGTGCGTTCGTAGGCGTGCACGGGGCCGTCGGCGATGAGCCGGCCGAGCGCCTCGAGGAACCGGTCGACGTCGGCGGCGGAGGACCCGGCGCCGAGGCTCGCGCGCAGCCCGTTCGCCCTGGTCGCGACGCGATCGAAGAACGGGTGCGCGCAGAAGCGTCCGGCGCGCACCGAGATGCCGTGCTCGGCGGCGAGCGCGGCCGCGACGAGCCCGACCGACCCGCGTTCGAGTTCGAGCGTGGCGATGCCGAGGCGGTCGCCGGCGTCGTCGAAGCCGCGGATGACCCGGATGCCGCGCTGCGCCGCGAGGCCCTCGTGCAGCCGCGCGGTGAGCGCCGCCTCGTGCGCGTGGCGGGCCTGTTCGCCGAGCCGCTCGAGTTCGATCAGGGCACGGGCCAGTGCCGCGATGCCGACGACGTTCGGCGTGCCGGCCTCGTGCCGATCGGCACCGCGCTTCCAGGCTGCGCCGTCGAGGCGCACGGACTCGACCGCTCCCCCGCCGGCGAGGTGGGCCGGCGCGGCGTCGAGCCAGTCGGCGGGGCCGACGAGGGCCCCCGCACCGAAGGGCGCGTACGCCTTGTGGCCGGAGAAGGCGAGGTAGTCGACGCCGGATGCGGTGAGGTCGA
>JAPSJU010000335.1 GCA_031178025.1 Agromyces sp.
CGTTCGACGTCACGCTGGGCACCGGCGAGCGGCACACCGCCCGTCGCCTGCTCGTGGCCACGGGGATGCGCGACGTGCTGCCCGAGCTTCCCGGCCTCGCCGAGCAGTGGGGGCTGCACGCGCACGTCTGCCCGTACTGCGACGGGTGGGAGGTGCGCGATCGCCGCATCGCCGTGCTCGGGACCGGCGCGATGAGCGCCCAGCAGGCCCAGATGCTGCGGCAGTGGTCGGCGCAGGTGACGTACTTCGTGAACGGCATCGAGCTCCCCGGCGAGACGCACGCGGCGCTCGTGGCCCGCGGCATCGCCGTGGAGACCCGTGAGGTCGCGCGCATCGTCGCCGACGCGGAGGGACGGCTCTCCGGCATCCGCCTGGCCGATTGCGCCGAGGTGCCGGTCGACGCGATCTTCCTGCACCCGACGCCGGTGCCGAACGACGCGGTGCTGCGCGAGCTCGGCGCCGCGACGATCGAGCAGGCGGGCATCGACTGGGTCGCCGTCGACGAGAACGGGCGCACGAGCGTGCCGGGGGTGTGGGCTGCGGGCAACGTCGTGTCGGCTCGGGCTTCCGTGCCCGTGGCGTCGGCCGCGGGGAATGTCGCCGGGGCGATGATCAACGCCGATCTCGTGCAGGCCGACGTGCGGGCCGCCGTCGACGGGACGGCGCTCACCCGGTCCGGCAGGTGAAACCTGGGCTCGGCGCTGCCCGGGCGTACTCCATCGCCCCGGCGTGGAGCTCGGGACGGCCCGAGCGTCGCATCACGGCTTCCCTGCGCGCACCAACCCGCTCTCGTACGCGAACACGACGGCCTGCACCCGGTCCCGCAGCGAGAGCTTCGCGAGCATGCGCGACACGTAGGTCTTGACCGTCGTCTCCCCCAGGTAGAGCGCAGCGGCGATCTCGGCGTTCGAGCGTCCGGCGGCGACCTCGCGCAGCACATCGCGCTCGCGATCGGTGAGCGTCGAGAGCAGCCGGGCGAGCTCGGGATCCGCGCGCGGTGCGCGTGCGAAGGACTCGATGACCCGAACGGTCACGCCCGGGTCGAGCAGGGCGTTGCCGGCGGCGACGCTCCGCACCGCGGCGAGCAGTTGCTCGGGCGGCGCCACCTTCAGCAGGAACCCGCTCACCCCGGCGCGGAGGGCGTCGGCGACGTGGGCGTCGTCATCGAAGGTCGTGAGCACGATGACGCGGGCATCGCCGTCGGCGATGATCTGCTTCGCTGCGGTGATGCCGTCGCTCCGCGGCATCCGGATGTCGAGCAGCACCACGTCGGGCCGGGTCCGCCGTACGACCGCGACGGCGTCGATGCCGTCGGATGCCTCGCCGGCGACCTCGAGGTCGGGCTGGTGCTCGAGCAGCATGCGGAGGCCCGCTCGAACCATCGCCTCGTCGTCGGCGAGCACGATCCGGATGGGTCGATCGCCGCTCACCGCGCACCTCCGATGGGGAACTCGGCTCGCACCTCGAACCCGCCCTGGGCGGTCGGACCGGCATCGAAGCGGCCGTCGAACATGGCGACACGCTCCCGCATGCCGACGAGACCGTGGCCTCCTCCGTCCCTCTGCGGAGCCGTCGCGGCGGTGGTGGGCGGACCGTTCCGTACGGCGACGACGAGGCGGGTCGGCGAGCGGTCGATGTCGACCTCGACCCGGGCATCCGACGCATGGCGCATGACGTTCGTCAGCGCCTCCTGCAGGACCCGATAGGCGGAGACGTCGACCGCGCGCGGCACGCCGTCGCATTCGCCGGTCTCGCGCAGGGTGACGGCGAGGCCGGTGGAACGCACATCCTCGACGAGCTCCGACGCCCGATCGAGCGAGGGCGGCGACGCCGGCGCGAGCTCGTCGGCGTGGCGGAGGATGCCCACGACGCTTCGCAGCTCGGCGACCGATTCGCGTCCGAGCCGCTCGATGCCCAGGAGCATCTCCGCCTGCGGGGCATCCGCCGCCATCGTCGAGCGCACCGCGCCGACCTGCAGCGTCATGACGCTCACGGAGTGTGCGACCGCGTCGTGGATCTCGCGGGCGATCCGTTGCCGCTCCTCGACGAGGATGCGCCGCTCACGCGACTCGCGCTCGGCGTCGAGCGCCGCGGCGAGGCGCCCGGCCCGCTCGGCCCGATCGTGGGCGCCGCGCGCGAGGATGCCGACGAGCCAGGAGGCCCAGGCGAGCAGCGAGAAGAAGAGGTTCTCCCAGACGACCGCCGCGAGATCTGGAGTGGATCCGCCTGCTCCGGATGCCGCGTGCACGGCGGCGCCGATGGCGAGCCCGGCCGTCGCCATGAGCTGCGCGATCACCGGCGCGATCCACGAGCGCTGCGGCGGGCGTCGATACGCCGCCCAGCCGGGCAGCAGGAAGAACGCGAGCACGCTCACCCCCGTCGGCCCGTCGAGGCCGAACGCGGAGGACACGGGGAAGAGCGCGGCCACGACGACCGTCGCGGCGATCGGGGCGACGATCGCGACGAGCGTTCCGGCGACGATGAGCCCGAGCACGAGGGCGGGCGCGAGCGGAGCGGCCCGGAATGCGGGATCGAGCATGATCTCGACGGCGCCGATCACGGCGAGCGCGCACGC
>JAPSJU010000336.1 GCA_031178025.1 Agromyces sp.
CACCTCGATAAGGAGAAAGCCCCTTCTCTCGTAAGGGAAAGGGCTTGTCGCCTGAGCGACCCTGACGGGACTTGAACCCGCGACCTCCGCCGTGACAGGGCGGCACGCTAACCAACTGCGCTACAGGGCCTCGATGTGAAGCTGTTCAATTGTATGTCGTGCAGTGACCCCAACGGGATTCGAACCCGTGCTGCCGCCGTGAAAGGGCGGTGTCCTAGGCCACTAAACGATGGGGCCAGGAGGCCGTGCCCGGGGGCATGACCGCCGACAAGCAAGCATACGTGCCATCCGGCGCAATGGCAAAACGAGCGTTGCGGATGCCCCGGGCAGCCGACCGCGGCATCCGCCACACGCCCGGGAAATGCCCGGAACGCGGGCCCGTCGCACCTATCGTGAACCTGCCACTGCCCGCACACGAGAGCGAAGGAGCGCGGGGCCCGAGCCCGCGTGGACCGGGGAACTGATGCACCGAACCACCGACCGCAGGCCGATCGCCGGACCTCGAGCGACCTCGCGCGGCACGCTGCATGGCGTCTCGCGAGGCACCGCACTGCGCCGCCGTGTGCGACACGCGGTGGCCGGGTTCTCGATCGTCGCGATGGCCGCGGTCGGGGCGATCGCCGCGCCGGGCTCGGCGTTGGCGGCCACGTATCCGACCTGGGACGAACTGCAGGCGGCGAAGGCGAGCACCGCCGCAGGTGCCGCGGCCGTGCAGCAGATCACCGCCCTCATCGCGCAACTCGAGACGAACGTCGAGGTCACGCGTGCCGAGGCCGAGCGACGCACCGACGAGCTCATCGAGGCGCAGCAGAAGTTCGACGACGCCGTCATGCGGGCCGACCAGATCCAGGCGCAGGCCGAGGCCTCCGCCGCCGAGGCTGCGACCGCCGAGTCGAACGCCGGCCAGGTCGCCGCCCAGCTCTATCGGGCCGGCACGGGCGACGTCGGCGTGAACCTCTTCCTCGACGCCGGCGATGCCGCCGCGACCGACAAGCTGCTCGCCAAGCTCGGCAGCATGGAGAAGATGGTCGAGCGCACCTCGGCCGTGTACAACCAGGCACAGGAGAAGCAGAACGCGGCACGGGCGCTGGCCGACCAGGCCCAGGTCGCCCGAGCCGAGCGCGAGAAGCTGCGCATCGCCGCCGAGGAGGCCCTCGTCGCGGCGCAGGCCGCGCAGGCCGCGGCGGAGAAGGCGCTTGCGGAGTCGCAGGCGAAGAAGATCGAGCTCGACCAGCAGCTGAAGTTCCTCCAGGACACCGAGGCGAAGACGGCGGCCGCCTACCAGGAGGGCGAGCGCATCCGCAAGGAGGAGGAGGCGCGCCGCCGAGCGGAGGAGGCGCGCCGTCAGGCGGAGGCGATACGGAACGGGTCGCCCGGCGCCGTCTCGGGCTCCGGCTGGGCGAAGCCCGCTGCGGGGGGCATCACCGGAAGCTACGGCCCGCGCGCACCGATCTGCAGCGGGGGATGCTCGGGGAGCTTCCACTACGCGGTCGACATCGGCACCGGATGCTCCGCGCCCATCTACGCCGCGAACAGCGGGATCGTGCGATACGCGGGATGGTCGGGAACCTACGGCAACTACGTGCAGATCGATCACGGCGGCGGCGTCTGGACGGGGTATGCGCACATCCGTCCCGGTGGCACCTTCGTGGGGTCCGGCCAGTGGGTCGAGGCGGGCCAGAACATCGCCTCCAGCGGCACGACGGGCGCGTCGACCGGATGTCACCTGCACTTCGAGGTCTACATCGGCGGCAGCCGCATCGACCCGTACCCGTTCATGGCCGACCGGGGAGTGCGCCTTGGCTGAGCATCGCACCCGTCCCGTGTCCCGGGTGAAGCCGGCGACCGTGTTCTCGACCGTCGCGGTGGGCGCGGTCACCGCCTCCGTCGTCGCTGCGGGCGGCCCGGCGATGGCCGAACCCGACTACCCGTCGTGGAGCGAGATCGAGCAGGCCAAGCAGAACGAGCAGACGAAGCAGGCCGAGATCGACCGGGTCTCCGCGTTGCTCGCCGGCCTGCAGCAGGCAGCGGATGCCGCCATCCAGGCGTCGATGGTGGCCGATGAGGCGTACCGGGTGGCAATCGACCAGCGCGACCGCGCCGCCGAGCGCGAGCGCACCCTCGGACGGCAGGCCGACGAGGCCGACGCGGTGGCCGAGATCTCGAGGATGCGCGCCGGCCTGCTCGCCGCGCACCTGGCCAAGACGGCCGGCAACGACCTCTCCACCGAACTCGTCTTCTCGGCGGAGGACCCGCGCGGACTGCTGCAGCAGCTCGGCATGGCGTCGAAGCTCGGCGAGCAGTCGAACGCGGTGTACGAGCAGGCGGTCGCCGACCGCAACACTGCCGACGCGCTGCGCGAGCAGGCAGCGGATGCCGCAGCGGAACGTACTCGCCTCGCCGCGCTCGCCGAGACCCGCGCGGCCGAGTCGAGAGCGGCAGCGGATGCCGCGAACGCCGCCGTCGCCACGCAGGAGCAGAGGTCCGCCGAGCTCTACGAGCAGCTCGCGACGCTGAAGGACACGACAGCCGCACTCGAACGCCAGCGCGTCGAAGGGCA
>JAPSJU010000337.1 GCA_031178025.1 Agromyces sp.
AGGTCGCGGGCGGCGGGCTGCTCGAGCAGCGTGTAGCGGCCGGCGATCATCACGAGGTCGAGCTCGCCTTCGCGCACCGCCCGCGCCGCGGCATCCGCCGAGTTCGTGCCGATGCCCACGGCACCCGCGACTCCTTCCTCGCGAAGACGAGCGAGTGCCGGAAGGCCCTGCGCGAGCCCGCGATCCAGGTCGTACACGTCGGGATCGTGGAGGTACAGCACGTCGACGCGGTCGAGGCCCATGCGCTCGAGGGAATCGTCCACGCTGCGGCGGATGCCGCTCTCGCTCGGGTCGAAGCTGCGTACCCACCGGTCGGGAACCGCGAACCCGTGCGCGAGGTCATCGCCCCCTGCGTGCGCCGGGTTCGGGTCGAGGAGCCGGCCCACCTTGGTCGAGACGACGAACTCGTCGCGCATCTTCGTACGGAGGAACTCACCCAGGCGGCGTTCGGAGAGGCCGAGCCCGTAGTGCGGTGCCGTGTCGAAGTAGCGGATGCCGGCCTCCCACGCAGCGCTCAGGGCCGCGAACGCGTCGTCGTCGGACACCGGACGTGCGAGGTTGCCGATCGGTGCGGCGCCGAACCCCAGACGACCGAGCCGATCCGCCACGGCAGACCTGCTCGCGGTGCTCATGCGCCCGCGACCTCGGCGAGCTTCGGGTGGCCGGTCCAGGTGTACGCCGCGATCGACTCGGAGCGCATCTCCGTGCCGGCACCCGGCGCGAGGGGCGCGCGGTACCGGCCGCGTTCGATGACCACGGGCGTCGTGAAGTGCTCGTGGAGGTGGTCGACGTACTCGATGACCCGGTCCTGCCAGGTGCCCGACACGGCGACGAAGTCGAACATCGAGAGGTGCTGCACGGCCTCGCAGAGCCCGACGCCGCCGGCGTGGGGGCACACCGGCACGCCGAACTTCGCCGCCAGCAGGAGGTTCGCCACGTTCTCGTTCACGCCCGCGACGCGCGCGGCGTCGATCTGCATGACGCCGATGGCCTGGGACTGCAGCAGCTGCTTGAAGATCACGCGATTGTGCGCGTGCTCGCCGGTCGCGACGGGAATCGGCGCAATGGCACGTGCGATCGTGGCGTGCCCGAGCACATCGTCGGGGCTCGTCGGCTCCTCGACCCAGTGCAGGTCGAACTCCGCGAGCGCCCGGATCCACTCGATCGCATCGGCGACATCCCACCGCTGATTGGCATCGACCGCGATCGGGAAGCCCTCGCCGACCGCTGCTCGGGCGATGCGGAGTCGGCGGATGTCGTCGTCGAGCGAAGCTCCCACCTTGAGCTTGATCTGTCCGAACCCGTCGGCGACGGCCTCGCGGCAGAGTCGGTCGAGTTTCTCGTCGGAGTAGCCGAGCCAGCCCGGTGTCGTCGTGTATGCGGGATATCCGTCTCCGAGCAGTTCGGCCTCGCGGCCGGCGCGCCCCGGCTCCGTTGCGCGGAGGAGATCGAGCGCCTCGGCCGGGGTGATCGCATCGGTGAGGTAGCGGAAGTCCACGAGCGCCACGAGTTCCTCGGGAGACATGCGCGAAAGCAGCTGCCAGAGCGGCAGTCCGGCACGCTTGGCCTTGAGGTCCCACAGCGCATTCACGACCGCGCCGATGGCCATGTGCATGACGCCCTTCTCAGGGCCGAGCCAGCGCAGGTGGGAGTCGTGCACGAGCAGGCGCCAGGTCGCCCCCATGTCGTCGAGGAGCGCTTCGGCGTCGTACCCGACGAGCAGCTCGGCGACCGAACGGATGGCGGCGACCTCCACATCGTTGCCCCGGCCGATGGTGAACGCGGAGGCGTGCCCGGACAGCCCGTCGGATGCGTCGGTGCGCACGATGACGTACGCCGCCGAGTAGTCGGGGTCGGGGTTCATCGCATCGGACCCGTCGAGCCCGAGCGACGTCGGGAAGCGGACATCCGCGGTTTCGATGCGGGTGATGCGACTCATCGGGTCCTCCTGAGGCTCTGCATGACTATAGAGATCAGATGTTTCCGGGTCAAGTTGCCCAGATCCCGCCATCCTCGACTATCGTTCGACCGAAACCTCATATGTTCCGACTGGAAGGACTTCAGTGCGATTCGCCCGGCTCGGCCCGCTCGGCCACGAGATCCCCGTCGTGCTCGATCCCGACGGGACCGCCTTCGACCTCCGTCCGATCACCTCCGACATCGATGGCGTCTTCCTCGCCAGCCGCCTCGACGCCGCGCGCGAGGCCCACGCCGCAGGTGCGCTCGCGGTGCTCGAGGGTGCGGCCGAGCTCCGTGTCGGCGCGCCCATCGCACGCCCCTCGGCGGTGCTCTGCATCGGCATGAACTACGCCGCGCACGCGGCCGAATCGGGCTCGGCACCGCCCGAGGAACCGGTGCTCTTCCTGAAGACCCCGAACACCGTCGCAGGTCCGTACGACGACGTCGTGATTCCTCGCGACAGTTCGAAGACGGACTGGGAGGTGGAGCTCGGCGTCGTCATCGGCGAACGGGCCGGGTACCTCGACTCGGCCTCCGACGCGCTTCGCCACGTCGCCGGCTTCACCATCGCCAACGACCTGTCGGAGCGCGCCTGGCA
>JAPSJU010000338.1 GCA_031178025.1 Agromyces sp.
CGGAGAAGAGGATGCGCGCGAGCTCGATCCGTCGGCGCTGTCCGCCGGAGAGGGTCTTCAGCGGCTGGTCGAGGATGCGATCGGGGAGGTTGAGGTTCGAGGCGATCGAGGCTGCTTCGGCTTCCGCGGCGTAGCCGCCGAGGGCCGTGAAGCGATCCGTGAGGTTGCTGTACCTCTTCATCGCGCGCTCGGCGATCGCCGGGTCCTCGCTGCCCATCTGCATCGAGGCCTCGTGCATGCCCACCACGAGCGAGCCGAGCCCGCGGGCGTCGAGGATCCGCGTGCGGGCGAGCATCTCGGGGTCGCCCGAGCGGGGGTCCTGGGGCAGGTAGCCGATCTCGCCGGACCGCTCGATGCGGCCGCCGGTGGGGATCGTCTCACCGGCGAGGGTCTTCGTGAGCGTCGTCTTGCCCGCGCCGTTGCGGCCGACGAGTCCGACCTTGTCGCCCGCTGAGACGCGGAAGTCCACGTGCTCCATGAGCACGCGGGCGCCGACGCGGATCTCGAGATCGTGGACGGCGAGCACGGGATTCCTCCGGAGAGTCTGTGGGTGATGTGGCGTGCCGACGGGCACAGCCTCCCAGTCTATCCCGCATGCCCGACGCCGCGCTCCGCGCTCCCGGTCCGATGTCCCCGGCGTCCGCCAGACTCGTCGTATGCCGAAGCTCGCCAGCACTGCACGTCTCAGGACGGCGCGGCTCCACTCGCACGCTCTCATTCGAGGTGTCGGCACTCCGGCCGACGCGGTGCGACGGATGGGGGCGCTGCAGGCGCAGGACCTGACCGCGGCCAAGTGGGCGATCGGCGCCCGGGTGCCGGGTTCGGTCGTCGCCGACATCGACGATGCGATCGCGTCACGCGCGATCGTGCGTTCCTGGCCGATGCGGGGCACGTTGCATCTGCTGCCGAGTGAGCGATTGCGCCCGATCCTCGCCATCACGGGTCCCCGCGAGCTGCGTCGCGCGACGACGCGCCATCGAGCACTCGGGATCGACGAGGCGCTGGTGCGACACGCTCGTGCCATCGCCGAACGCGAGCTCTGCGGTGGCCGATCCCTCTCGCGTGCCGAGCTGCAGGCGGCGTGGGAGGCAGCCGGCATCACGACGACGGGCCAGCGCGGGTACCACCTGATCTGGCGCCTCGCGATCGACGCCGTCATCTGCTGGGGGCCGGTGGAGGCTCGCGGCCAGCGCATCGTGCTGCTCGACGAGTGGGTCCCGGGCCCGCTCACGAGCGAGCATCGGGAGGAGACGCTCGCCGAGCTGCTCATCGCCTACCTGACCGGCCACGGCCCGGCGACGCTCCCCGACTTCGCGTGGTGGAGTGGGCTCACCCTGACTGACGCGCGCGCTGCCCGCGCAGCGGCCGGCGACGCGCTGACCGGATTCGACGACGCGAGATTCGTGGCCACGGATGCCGGGTGGCCGGCCGATCCCGCCGCCGCTGCGCCGCGACCTCGGTCGGGGCTCGCGCTGGCCGCGTTCGACGAGTACTTCCTGGGCTACGCCGACCGCGACCCCGTGTGCGATCCCGAGTACGCCGCCCGCATCGTCCCCGGCGGCAACGGCGTCTTCCAGCCGTTCCTCGTGGTGGCCGGACGCGTCATGGGCACCTGGCGGGCGGGGCGGGCTCGCGCCGGGACGACGGTCGAGCTGCGGGCGTTCGATGCGTCATCTCGTCTCGACCCGTCCGTATTCTCCGGCTCGCTGCGCGCCTGGGCGGACTTCTTCGGCGGTTCGCTCCACCGTGTGGAGGTGGCCTGACGCCGAACGGGCGGCATCGCGATGCGATGCCGCCCGTTCCCTGTCGGCACTACTGCTGCAGCGAGGCCTGCAGCTCGAGGGTGATGGTGACCTTCTCGCCGAGGAGCACGCCGCCCGTCTCGAGGGCGGCGTTGTAGCTCAGGCCGAAGTCCTCTCGGTTGATCTCCGTCTTCGCGGTGGCGCCGCCCTTGTAGTTGCCATAGGGGTCGCCGCCGAAGCCGCCGAACTCGAAGTCGAACGTGACGGGCTTGGTGACGCCGCGGATGGTGAGGTCACCATCCACCTTGAAGTCACCGTTCTCGATGCGCACGCCGGTGGAGACGAAGTCGATCGTGGGGTACGTCTCCGCCTCGAAGAAGTCGCCGGTGCGGAGGTGCGCGTCGCGGCTGGGCTCGTTCGTGGTGATGGATGCCACCTCGGCCGAGGCCGTCACGCGAGAGTCGAGCGGGTTCTCGGCGGTCACGAACGTCGCGTCGAAGCGCTCGAACTTGCCCTTCACCTTGCTGATCATGAGGTGGCGGATGCTGAAGCCGACCTCGCTGTGCGCGGTGTCGACGCTCCACGTGCCTGCGCGGTAGCCGGGAATCTCGATCGTCGTGGCGGTGCTCGTCATGTGTGGATGTCTCCAGTGTTCGATGTCAGTGCGGCCGATCGGCCACACTAATGCAAACGCATGGAAACACGAGGTATTCCGCCGATCCGGAAATTCACATGGCGAGGTCGCGTCGCAGGGTGAGCACCCGTTCCACCGCATCGTCGAGACGTTCGGAGCTGATGCGTCCCGATTCCAC
>JAPSJU010000339.1 GCA_031178025.1 Agromyces sp.
GGCACGAGCATGGCGATCTCCTTCCGGCCCGCGAGCTCGATGATCGTGCGCTTCGCCTCCTCCCTCGCATCGCCTGCCTGAGCCCTCAGCACCGCCGCGAGCGGGGCTCCGCGTTCCAGCGCACCGAGCACCTGATCGAGCGCTCGTGAGAGTGCGGCGTGATCGAGCCCGTCGCGCAGCTCGGTGAGCGCTCGAGCGAGCGGCACACCGCTGCCGACACTCGTGACGACGCCCGCGAACTCGGTCGGGAGCTCCCCCGTGCCGGCTCCCGCCACCCGCCGGACCGCATCGAGCATGCCGTCTCCGGCGGTGAGGCTCAAGGTGAGGAACTCCAGGACCGTGGGCAGTTCAGCCGAGATGCGAGCGAGTCGACGCCGCGCACGGCGTTGCAGCAGCCCGTCGCGAAGTACCGCACCGATCACCGCGGCGAGGACCGGCAGCGCGAGTCGAGCGACCACCGGCAGCTGGGTGAATGCCGGGGAGGCGATCGCGAGGGCGGATGCGAGGACGAAGGCGGCGGCCGCCCACGCGAGCTGCTCTCCTCGGAACCGCTCGACCGAGGATCGCGATCCGGCCTGGCGCAATCGGGCGGCGATCGTCTCGCTCCCACCGAGCCACTCCGACGTCACGCGGCGGAGCCCGAGCAGGGCGGGGGCGACGACGAGCCCGAGGACGGGCGCCGGGTCCGCCGGCCTGCGTTCGAGAAGGGCTCGGGCCTCGGCGGACCGGTCTGCCACGTACGGCGCGACCCGTTCCATCAGCCGTGGTCGGCCGAGACGCGGCACCGCCGAGCTGACGAGCCACAGTCCGAGGCCGAGGACGACACCGAGGAGGATCGCGACCGGCGCCGAGGAGGTCAGCGGAACCATCGTCGCTCCTCGGGAAGTCGTCCGAGCGCGACCATGGCTCGATATGCGATGCAGGTGATGCCCGCTCCCGTGAGGATCAGCATCGTACCGGCCGGCGAGTCGTAGGCCACCAGCGTCTCCTGCCGAGACGCGAGCACGAGCAGCAGCATCCATGGGGCGGCGACGCCGAGGCGGGCGGCGTTGCGGATCCACGACTGCCGGGCGACGACCTCGGCGCGAAGCGCCGCATCCTCCCTCAGGTATCCGGACAGCCCGCGGAGAACGCCGGTCACGTCGCTGCCGCCGACCTCGCGCGCCATCCGCAGCGTCTCGACGATGCGGTCGGCGATCGGGTCCGCCAGCGCAGCCTTGAGTCGGTCGAGGCAGAGGGCGAAGTTGCCCGTGCGCTGGAAGTCGGCATGGAAGTCGGCGAACGCGGCCCTGGTCGCAGCCGGCCCGAGTTCACCCAGCGCACCGACGCTGTCGGGCAGCGACATCCCGGCGCGCACCGAGGCGACGAGGTGATCCACGACCTCCGGCCACACCGCCCGATTCGCCGAACGCCGACGCGCCGCGCGGGCGCGGATGAGCGACGGGACGACCGCCGCGCCCAGCACCGCGCCGATGACGGTGAGCACGGGAATCCGGAAGACACCTTGGGCGAACGCGGCTCCGACGAGCGCGAGCGTCGCAGCCACCGCGACGACGACGGAGAGTGGTGCGGCCGCGAGTCCTGCGAGGGCCAACTCGTCGCGCACCGCCTCGGTGAATCGAGGACGAGACGCGGGCTCGCGGCGAGTCGGCCACAGGACGGGCGAGAGCGTGAGCAGGAGGCCGAGTCCCAGCATGCCGCCGAGGATGAGACTCACGTGGCGGCTCCGGTCAGGACGATCTCGGGATCGAGGGAGTGCGCGGCGTACTTCGCAAGCCGGGCGGGACGTGCTCCCGTCGGCAGCATCCGGCCACCGCGGAGCTCGAACAGCACGTCCGCCTCGACGGTCGAGTCGCGGACTCCTCCCGTCGGAGCCGCGATCTCCACGACCCGTCGCGCACCGTCGCGGCCCATGCCGAGGTGCACGACGAGGTCGATGCAGCTCGCGACGGTGGGCACGACGAAGGCGGAGTCGATGTTGCGACCGGCGAGCAGCGGAAGCGTGCAGAGCTTCACGAGCGCATCCCGCGCGGAGTTCGCGTGGATCGTGCACATGCCGGGGAGCCCCGAGTTGAGCGCGATGAGCAGATCCAGGCTCTCCGCTTCCCGCACCTCGCCGACGACGAGCCGGTCGGGACGCATCCGCAGGGCTTCCTTGACGAGGCGGCGAAGGGTGATCTCCCCGGTTCCCTCGAGACTCGGCTGGCGGCACTGCATGGCGACCACGTCGCGCACGTCCAGGTCGAGTTCGAAGGTCTCCTCGACCGTGACGACTCGATCGTCCGATCGCGCTCCCGAGATGAGCGCGTTGAGCATCGTCGTCTTCCCGGTGTGGGTCGCGCCCGACACCAGGATGTTCGCGCCTGCCAGCACGCTCATCCGCAGGAACTCCGCGGCCTGCCGCGTGAGCGAGCCCGACTCCACCAGCTGCGCGAGCGAACGGATGCTCCGGCGGAACTTGCGGATGTTGACGACCCAGTGCGCTCGCGTGACCTCGGGGATGACGACGTGCAGACGCGAGCCGTCGGGCAGGGA
>JAPSJU010000055.1 GCA_031178025.1 Agromyces sp.
GTCACCGAAGCGGCAGCGCACTTCGGCATGTCCGAGGACGAGATCCGCGATGCCGTGCGCCTCATCGCGACCTCGGGCCTTCCCGGGTCGACGGGCACGTACCAGCCGAACGACCTCTTCGACATCGACTGGGACTCGTTCGAAGACGACGACGTCATCGTCATCGTGCACCACGTTGCCATCGACGACGCGCCACGGCTCTCCGCACGCGAAGCCGCCGCGCTGATCGCCGGACTGCAGTACCTCTCGGCCTCTCCCGAGAGCGCCGACAGCGCGTCACTCGCGTCCCTCATGGCCAAGCTCACCGCAGGTGCATCCTCTGCGCCCAGCCGCCTCGCGGTGGCGGAGACCGCGGCCGACTCCTCCCTCGCGCTGATCCGGGAAGCCGTCGCGGAGGGCCGGCAGCTCGAGTTCGATTACCTCAACGCCCGCGGTGAACGGGGTCGTCGGCGAGCCGACCCGCTTCGGATCATCTCGCAGGACGCGGACTGGTACCTGCAGGCGTACTGCCACCTGCGCGACGACGTCCGCAACTTCCGGGTCGACCGCATGAGCCGGCTGCTCATCACCGAAGCGCCGATCGGCGACCATTCCGATCGGCGGGTTCCCGACACGCTCTTCCAGGGTTCCGAGTCGGATCTCGACGTCGTCGTCGACGTGTCTCCCGAGGCGCTCCCGTTGCTCGCGGACTACCTCGCCGACGCGAGCACCCAGGAGGTCGACGGCCGCCTGCGGGTCACGCTCCGGTTGGCGCACGTGCACGGCCTCAAGCGCCTCGTCGCGGGACTGCCGGGACTCGTCACGGTCGTGGCGCCGGCGGAGGCCCGGGCGACCGTGGCGAACTGGGCCGCCTCCGGACTGGCCGGGTACGCCGATGCCGACCCGATTCGCGCGGCCTCGACCGACGAACGTTAGACTGTCGACAACATTCCCCGAGAACGGACGAACACTCATGTGGCAAGGCTTCACCGGCTGGCACGCGCTCATCATCCTCGTCGTCATTCTGCTGCTCTTCGGAGCGCCGAAGCTCCCGGCCCTGGCCCGCAGCCTCGGGCAGTCGATGAAGATCCTGAAGAGCGAGGTGCGCAGCGACAAGGGTGACGACAGCGCGACCACGACCGAGGCCGACGCCGCGGTCCAGCCCAAGTCCGACGAGCCGAACCGCGGCACGAGCGCCTGATCACGATGACCGCGGTGAAGGATCGCGGGGAGAAGAACCGCGAGAAGCGGATGTCGCTCGGCGCGCATCTCATCGAGTTGCGCAAGCGCCTCTTCATCTCGGCGCTGGCCATCGTCCTCGGCGGTATCGCGGGCTGGGTGCTCACGGAGCTGTTCGTCTGGGAGGCGATCCAGGATCCGGTGAATCGCGTCGCCGAGGCGAAATCCGACACGGACGGCATCACGGCGATCATCTTCCCCACGATCTCCAGCGCGTTCGACCTCAGGCTGCAGATCGCGTTCACCCTGGGCATCGTGGTCTCGAGCCCCGTCTGGCTCTACCAGATCTTCGCGTTCCTCGTCCCCGGCCTCAATCAACGAGAGCGTCGCTTCACGTTCGCCTTCTTCGCGTCGGCGATCCCGCTGTTCTTCGCGGGATGCGCCGCGGGATGGTTCGTGCTGCCGAACATCGTGAAGCTCATGACGAGCTTCGTGCCCGAGGGAGCCGAGTCGCTGCTCACCGCGAAGGAGTACATCGACTTCGTGCTGAAGCTCGTGGTCGCGATCGGGATCGCCTTCGTGGTGCCGGTGTTCATCGTGCTGCTGAACTTCGCGGGCATCCTCAGCGCAGCGGCCCTCATCAAGTCGTGGCGCATCGCCATCCTGGTGATCGTGCTGTTCACGGCCATCGCCACGCCCTCGGCCGACGTGGTGTCCATGTTCATGCTCGCCATCCCGATGATCGCCCTGTACTTCGCGGCATGGGGCATCGCGCACCTGCATGACCGCCGCGTCGAACGCCGCAATCGCCTGGAGTTCGGCGCACCTGTCTAGGCTGGAGGGGTGATGAGCCTCTCACCGGCCGAGCGGTACGCGCTGTCTCGACAGCAACGGCGGCAGCCGCGGCTGGCGGACTTCGCCTCGCAACTGCGCTTCGACCTCGATCCGTTCCAGCTCGCCGCGTGCGGAGCGCTCGACGAGGGGCGCAGCGTCCTCGTGGCGGCGCCGACGGGCGCGGGCAAGACGGTCGTCGCCGAGTTCGCGATCTTCCTCGCGATGCAGGAACCGGGCGCGAAGGTGTTCTACACGACGCCGATCAAGGCGCTCAGCAACCAGAAGTACCAGGAGTTCGTCGACGAGTGGGGTGCCGACGAGGTCGGCCTGCTCACAGGGGACACGAACGTGAACTCGAGCGCCCGGATCGTCGTGATGACGACCGAGGTGCTCCGCAACATGCTGTATGCGGACTCGCCCCTGCTCGACCGCCTCGCCTATGTCGTGATGGACGAGGTCCACTACCTCGCCGACCGGTTCCGCGGAGCCGTGTGGGAGGAGGTCATCATCCACCTGCCCGAGGTGGTGCGCCTCGTGTCCCTGAGCGCGACCGTCTCGAACGCCGAGGAGTTCGGCGACTGGTTGCAGGCCGTCCGCGGCGACACCGACGTGATCGTGTCCGAAGACCGCCCCGTGCCGCTCGAGCAGCACGTGCTGGTGAAGGCGAAGCTCATCGACCTCTTCGACTCGTCGGGTCAGGCCGCGACCAATCGCGTGAATCCCGAGTTGCAGCGACTGGCGCGTTCGGGGGGCCGGTCCATCTCAGCCCGTTCGGCACGAGGGAGGCGCGGCAGCGATCGCGGCCGATACCACCAGCCCTCCGCCCGGGAAGGGCGCATCGATCGCCCGGAGGTCATCGAGCTCCTGCACGGCAAGCACCTGCTGCCCGCCATCGTCTTCATCTTCTCGCGTGCCGGCTGCGACCAGGCGGTGCGACAGGTGCTCCACTCCGGCATCCGGCTCACCGAAGCGGCGGAACGGGACGAGATCCGGTCGATCGTGGAGGCGCGAGCTCGGATGCTGCGTGACGAGGACCTCGCGGTGCTCGGGTACTGGGAGTGGCTCGAGGGACTCGAGCGCGGCGTCGCCGCCCACCACGCGGGCATGCTGCCCGCATTCAAGGAGGTCGTCGAGGAGCTCTTCCAGCACAAGCTCGTCAAGGTCGTCTTCGCCACCGAGACCCTCGCGCTCGGCGTGAACATGCCCGCGCGCTCGGTCGTGCTCGAGAAGCTCGAGAAGTTCAACGGCGAAGCGCGCGTGCCGATCACGCCGGGGGAGTACACCCAGCTCACCGGCCGCGCCGGCCGGCGCGGCATCGATGTCGAGGGGCATTCGGTGATCCAGTGGGTCGACGGACTCGACCCCGAGTCGGTGGCATCGCTCGCGTCGCGGCGCAGCTACCCGCTGAACTCGAGCTTCAAGCCCACCTACAACATGGCCGTGAACCTCGTCGACCAGTTCGGTCGTGAGCGCACGCGGCAGATCCTCGAGCTCTCGTTCGCGCAGTTCCAGGCGGATCGGGCCGTCGTCGACCTCGCGCGGACGCTCCGCAAGCAGGAGGAGTCGATGGCGGGCTACGAGGAGGCGATGCGCTGCCATCTGGGCGACTTCGGCGAGTACGCGGCCATCCGCCGCACGATCGGCGAGCTCGAACGCCGAAGCTCCAAGGGCAACTCCACCCACGCCCAGCGCGACCGGCTCCAGCGCGAGCTCGCTGCGGCACGCAAGCAGATGCGGGCGCATCCGTGTCACGGCTGCGCGGAACGCGAGCAGCATGCCCGCTGGGCCGAGCGGTGGTGGCGCCTGAAGCAGGAGCACGACCAGCTCTCCCGCCAGATCCGCACCCGCACCGGCCAGGTCGCGAAGCGATTCGACCGGGTCACCGAGGTCTTGGAACAGCTGGGATACCTCGAGCGGGACCCGCAGGGCGCTCTCGTCTCCACGTCGGCCGGACGCATCCTGAAGCGCATCTACGGCGAACGCGACCTGCTCGTCGCGGAATGCCTCAGGCAGGGGCTCTGGGACGGGCTCGACGTCGGTTCGCTCGCGGCGATGGCGGCCGCGCTCGTCTACGAGCCTCGGCGCGACGACAGCGGGGTGGAGTATCGGCTGCCGAGAGGCAGGTTCCGGTCGGCATTCGAACGCACGACGGATGTCTGGAGCGAGCTCGACGACCTCGAGCGCGAGCACCGGCTCTCCGGCAGCGAGGTGCCCTCGCCTGCGCTTGCCTCGGCGATGCACGCGTGGGCGAACGGCTCCGGCCTGGGGGCGGTGCTCGCTGACACCGAGCTCGCGGCCGGCGACTTCGTGCGGCTCACGAAGCAGGTCGTCGATCTGCTCGACCAGATCTCGATCGTCGCCGACGCCGAGCTCGGTGCGACGGCACGAGCCGCCATCGACGCGGTTCGGCGCGGCGTCGTCGCGTACGGCTCCGTCGCCTGAGCGGCGCACGGGTTCGCCTAGGCTGATCTGGTGCCCGAGAACGCCTCACGACCGCTGCTGCCGCTGTGGGGCGCCGTGCTCCTCGCGGTCGTCGGCGGCCTGGTGTACGACCTCGGATTCCCGAGCGTCGGCGCCTGGCCGCTCGCGTTCGCCGGCATCGCGCTCGCGCTCGTCTCGCTCATCGGCCGCCGCTCGTGGCCCGCCGCCCTCGTCGGCTTCGCGTTCGGCCTCGCCTTCTACCTCCAGCATGTCTCGTGGACCTCGCTCTACCTCGGGCCGATTCCCTGGCTCGCGTTGTCGGTGCTCGAATCCGCGATCATGGCCGGCGGCGCGGTGCTCATCGCGCTCGCCTACCGCTGGCTGCCCCGCGCGGGAGAGGCGCGGTGGCTGCGCCTGCTCGCCCTCCCCGCCCTGGTGGCCGGCCTCTGGTGCGTGCGCGAGGCGGCGACCGGCTCGCTCCCGTATGGCGGCTTCCCCTGGGCGCGCGCCGCGCTCAGCCAGTCGCAGAGCCCGTTCGCCGAGTCGGTCTCCTGGATCGGGTCCACCGGCGTCGGATTCGTGATGGTCGCGATCGTCGCCGCAGCGGTCGAATGGGTCCGCGTACGGGGATGGCGCGAGCTGCGGGCGACGATCCTGTCGTCCATTCCCGTCGTCGGCGTCGCCCTGCTCGCGATGCTCCTCCCGGCGTGGGCGACGGTGCCGAACGGCGAGTTGCGCGTCGCGAGCGTGCAGGGCGACGGGCCGGCGGGATACTTCGACGAACGATCGCCGGGCGACATCCTCGCCGAGCAGGTCGACGCCACGAGGCCGATCCTCGACGAACCGGGTGTCGACGTGCTCCTCTGGCCCGAGGGAGGCTCCGACATCGACCCGACGCGAAGCGAGTCGGCGGCGCGCCTCTTCGACTCCATGAGCGAACGACTGGATGCGCCGGTCGTGCTCAACACGGTGACCACGAACGGCGAGGAGTTCTTCAACACGTCGCTGCTCTGGCGGGCGGGGGAGGGCGCCGTCGCCCGTCATTCGAAGCGCAATCCGGTGCCCTTCGGCGAGTACATCCCCGACCGGTGGTTCTACGACGCCATCGTCCCCGAGCTGACCGGCCTCATCCAGCGTGGTTACACCCCGGGGACGGATGCTCCGGTCTTCGACCTCGGCGGCGCCGTCACCGGGCTCGCGATCTGCTTCGACGTGATCTACGACGACCTCATCTGGGAGGGCGCACGTGGGGGAGCGGAGCTGTACATGTTCCAGACGAACAACGCCGACTTCCGTGGAACCGACGAGAACGAGCAGCAACTGGCGATCGCGCGGCTCCGCGCGATCGAGACGGGACGATCGGTCGTGAACATCTCGACCGTCGGCACGAGCCAGGTCATCGATCCGACCGGCCGCACGATCGATTCGCTGCCCGCCTACGAACCCGGCGCCATGGTGACCGATGTCCCGTTGCGCACTGGACTCACTCCGGCCGTCGTCCTCGGTGGGTGGACGCCCGGCGTGATCGTCGGCGCGTCGCTGGCTGCGCTCGTCGCAGCAGGGCTGGTGGCGCGGCGGAGAAGCGGTGCCGCGTCAGGAGTCGCGGCGACGGCGTCGACGCCCTAGGCGCCGATCTTCTGCTGTCCGCGTCGAGCCCTCAAGTACGCGAGACGCTCCTCGAGCAGTTCCTCGAGCTCGGCGCGCGTGCGCCGCTCGAGCAGCATGTCCCAGTGCGTCCGCGCGACCTTCTCACCCGAGCGGTCGACCTCAACGGGCTGCGAGTCGACGAGCAACGTGGCGGCAGCACCGCAGTACCTGCACTCCCAGGACTCGGGCAACTCGGCCTCGGTCGAGAAGGTCATCACCGTCTCACGGCTGCACGCCTCGCAGCGGTACGTGTATTCGGCACGGTCGGCGAAGATGACGCCGTCCTCGCTCTGCAGGCTCTGCGCGCCGATTCGCATGCCTCGAAGGCTCCGGTCCGCCATGGCGTACTCCTCTCGATCGTCTTCAGGTATAAACGATCAAGCTGGGCATTCCCTTTCCGGCGACTGGGTGATTGCCGGGGAATTCTCAGCTTCGCGAGGCGATCAGGGGGAGCGCCAGGTCGGCTCGATCGGTCACGATGCCGTCCACGCCCATGTCGAGCAGGCGCGCCATGTGCACGGGATCGTTCACGGTCCACACGTGCACCTCCGCGCCCGCTCGATGCGCCGTCTCGACCAAACGGGGCGTCACGACCCGAAGCGGCCCGGCGCGTTCGGGGACCTGCAGGGCCACCGCGCCTCGCAGCGCCGCGGTGAGTGCGGCAGCCGACCCGAGCCCGGCGACGAGCAACGAGCGGACCACCGCAGCGCGACCCGCGGAGGTCACGGCGCCGGAGCCGGCCTCGCCGAGGCGCCGACGTCGGCGATCGGAGAAGCTCGTGAGCAGCACCCGCGGCGCCGCACGGGTGCGTTCGAGCGCTGCGAGCGTGGGTGCCACGGCGTCCTCGACCTTCACGTCGATGTTGAAGCGCAGGTCGGGGAACCCGTCGAGCGCCTCTTCGAGGGAGCAGAACGCCTGTCCGTGGCCGAGCTCCACGCGGCGCAGCTCCGCCATCGTGAGCTGGGCGACCGCGACGTCCCGCGCGGCAACGCGGCGCAGCGTCGGATCATGCGCGATGACCGCCACGCCGTCGTGCGTCATGTGCACGTCGGTCTCGATGTACGCCGCGCCTGCCGCGGCCGCGCTCGCGAAGGCGAGGAGCGTGTTCTCGGGAGCGTCGATCGCGAGGCCACGGTGCGCGAGCACCCTCGGCCCAGGCGGATCGAAATAGGTCGATACCACCCTCGATGATCGTCTCAGGCGGTGCCGGAGGGCGTGCTGCCGCCGGAGCCGGAGGTGCCGTTCGACGTGGTGCTCGACCCCGGCGTGAAGGCGCGACCGATGCCCTTGAGCGCCTCGGTCAGCTCGCTCGGCACGATCCAGAGCTTGTTCGCCTCGCCCTGCGCGATCTGCGGGAGGGTCTGCAGGTACTGGTAGGCGAGGAGCTTCGGATCGGGATCGCCCTTGTGAATGGCATCGAAGACCGTGAGGATCGCCTCCGCCTCGCCCTGGGCCCTCAGCACAGCGGCCTTGGCATCGCCCTCGGCCTCGAGGATGGCGGCCTGTCGCGCGCCCTCGGCGGTGAGGATCGCGGACTGCTTCGTTCCCTCCGCCGTGAGGATGAGGGCTCGGCGGTCACGCTCGGCGCGCATCTGCTTCTCCATCGAGTCCTGGATGGAGACGGGCGGATCGATCGCCTTCAACTCCACGCGGGAGACGCGGATGCCCCACTTGCCCGTGGCCTCATCGAGCACGATGCGCAGCTGGCCGTTGATGTTGTCGCGAGAGGTCAGCGCCTCCTCGAGGTTCAGCCCGCCGACGACGTTGCGCAGCGTCGTCGTGGTCAGCTGCTCGACGGCGCCGAGGTAGTTCGCGATCTCGTACGTCGCCGCGCGGGCGTCGGTGACCTGGAAGTACACGACCGTGTCGATCGAGACGACGAGGTTGTCCTCGGTGATGACCGGTTGCGGGGGGAACGACACGACCGTCTCCCGCATGTCCACGAGCGGCCGCAGCCGGTCGATGAAGGGGACGAGGATGTTGAGGCCGGGGGCGAGGGTCTTGTGGTACCGACCGAGCCGCTCGACCACGCCGGCGTAGGCCTGCGGGATGATGCGGATGGATTTCGCCAGGACGACGATCACGAAGATGACGATCGCGACGACGATGATCGTCACGATGATGGCGGACATGTCGATCACTGCGGAGCGCTCCTCTCAACCGGCACGACGACGGCCGTCGCACCATCGATGCCGGTCACGAGCACGCGCTCGCCGACGGCGACATCCGTCTGCTCGGTGATGGGGGAGAGGCGAGCCGTCCAGGTCTCCCCGTTCTGAAGACGCACCTGGCCGCCGGCCGACGTGATCGTGCGGACGACGGAACCGTCGGCGCCGATGAGCGCGTCGACGTTGCTGCGCGCCGGGTCACCGCCTCGTCGGAGCATCCGGAGCAGTGGTGGTCGCAGCACGAGGATGAGCGCGACCGCCACGACCGCGGCGACGATGAACTGGGCCCACCACGGGATGCCGAAGAGCCCCGAGAGCAGGCCAGCGACGCTGCCGAGCGCCAGCATGAGGAACGTCATCTCCAGGGTGAACACCTCGATGGTGGCGAACGCGAGGATCAGGATCAGCCACACGATCCACGCGTACTGGGTCAGGACGTCCAAGTTCGCTCTCCTCCGTCGGCTTCCCAACGAAACTATCAGGGCGATGGGCGTCGCGGGGGAGTTGATAGTCTCGGTTCGGCGTCGCGCCAGTCCACGACGACCACCGTCCGAAGCCCGAGGAGTACCCAGCCGTGACCAACCCACTCGCCCCCGGATCGCTCAGCGGTCGTGTCGCCCTCGTCACGGGATCCTCGCGCGGGATCGGCGCCGACACCGCGCGATACCTCGCCGGTGCGGGAGCGGCCGTCGTGGTGAACTATCGCAGCAAGGCGCCGCGGGCCGAGAAGGTGGTCGCCGAGATCACCGCTGCGGGCGGCCGCGCGATCGCGATCGGCGCCGACCTCACCGACGCGACGTCGGTCGCGTCGATGTTCGAGCGCGCGGTGGCCGAGCTGGGTCCGATCGACGTGCTCGTGCTGAACGCCTCGGGCGGCATGGAGACCGGCATGGGCGACGACTACGCGATGCGCCTGAATCGGGATGCCCAGGTCAATGTCGTCGAGCGCGGGATGCCGCACCTCGCTGCAGGTGCGCGCATCGTCTTCGTCACCAGCCACCAGGCGCACTTCATCCGCACCACTCCGACGATGCCCGAGTACGAGCCGGTGGCGCGCTCCAAGCGGGCGGGTGAGGACGCCCTGCGCGACAAGCTGCCCGAGTTCGAGACCGCCGGCGTCGAGTTCGTGGTGGTCTCGGGCGACATGATCGAGGGCACCATCACCGCGACGCTGCTCGAGCGCGCCAATCCCGGGGCGATCGAGGCGCGCAAGCACGATGCCGGCCGCCTCTACAACGTGGCCGAGTTCGCGGCGGAGGTCGCAGCTGCGGCGGTCGATCCGGTTCCCGAGAACCACACGCGCTACGTGGGCGACACCTCGGGTTTCGCTCGCGACTGAGCGTCGAGGGGCTGTCCTCGCGTGCTCTGGAGAACATGCGCGCATCGCCGCCGGAGCATATGCGCGCCCATCCGCTCGCGGCAGCGACGGTCTCCGACCCAGCCAATGGGACGCCGCACGGAGAAATCAAGCCCTTGCCGGAAATCGCGCGGAGCCGCCAGCATCATGAGCGAAAGGAGAGTCTCATGAGCGCACAAGCACCATCAACGAAGCGGTACGCGGAGACCGCGGTCCAAAAGGCCGCACTCATCATCGGGATCGTGTTCCTGGTCGTCGGCATCGCGGGCTTCATCCCGGGGCTGACGTCGAACATGGAGTCGATGCAGTTCGCCGGCCACGCCTCCGAGGCGATGCTGTTGGGCGTCTTCCAAGTGTCGATCCTGCACAACATCGTTCACCTGCTCTTCGGTATCGCGGGCCTCGCGCTCGCGAGATCGTTCAGCGGCGCACGGAATTACCTCATCTGGGGCGGGGCGATCTACGCCGTCCTCTGGCTGTACGGTCTGTTCATCTCGGGTGACCACCCGGCGAACTTCGTGCCGCTCAACGCTGCGGACAACTGGCTGCACCTCGTGCTTGCGATCGGAATGATCCTGCTCGGCGTGGTTCTCGGTCGACGTGACCGCGGCGGCCGGGCGGTGTGACGCACCGCTGACCTCGTGAACGTGCGCGTCGGAGACGACGCGCACGTTCACCGGTGCGTGCGGGGCCGCACGGATCCGCGACAGCTGAACGCCGATAATGCACATTATGTCCGATCGAAGGGCATCAGCCTCCCGATCCGAGCTCCGACGCAGGGTCGCGTCCGAGGGCGTCGACGACCTCGTCAGCCGGCCTCGAGCAACGCCTTCAGGTCGCCCAGGTACCGCGTGCTGTTCGCTCTGACGGCCTTTCCCATGAACGGCGCGACGAGCGCGAGCCTTCCTCGGCCTCGCAGCCACACCGCCATCGTGATCTCCACGCCGCGTTCCGTCTCGACGACCCGATAGTGGCCGCCGTACGCGACCGGTCGGCGATCCACGGTGGAGAACGTCGCGACGCGAGTCGAGCGGTCCACGCCGAGGAGCTCGATGAGATACGGATCGTCGCGGCCGGGCGTCACGCCCTTCTGCCGATAGATCGACCCGGGCTCCCCCGCATGCCCCGAGACGAGCTCACTGAGCACCAGGTCGTGCCGCCACGCCACGTCGTTCGAGAGATCCGCGACGAACGACACCAGCCGGTCCGGGTCGACTGCCATGACCGTCGTGACGCTGTGCTCCCTCATGAGCCCTGCC
>JAPSJU010000340.1 GCA_031178025.1 Agromyces sp.
GGCCCCGTGCCGATCGCGGCACCCGCGTTCACGCCCACGCCCACGGGAAGCGCCCGCTGCGTCGTCGTGAACACGAACTCCCCGTCGCTGAAGTCGACGTGCACGTGGTCGCCCGAGTTGAGCTCGCCGTGCAGGATCTTCTCGGACAGGCGATCCTCGACCTCGTGCTGCACCGCGCGGCGCAGCGGACGAGCGCCCAGGGCCGGGTCGAAGCCGACCTCGATGAGGCGCTCCTTGGCCGGCACGGTGAGCTCGACGGTCATGTCGCGGTCGAGCATGCGCTCGCTGAGCCGCTTGATGAAGAGGTCGACGATCTGCAACAGCTCGGGCTTCGAGAGCTGCGGGAACACGATGATCTCGTCGACGCGGTTCAGGAACTCGGGCTTGAAGTGCTTCTTCAACTCCTCGTTGACCTTGCCGCGCATGAGGTCGTACCCGGTGCGGGTGTCACCCTCGATCGAGAACCCGACGGGACCGCTCGAGATGTCCTTCGTGCCGAGGTTCGTCGTCATGATGATGACCGTGTTCTTGAAGTCCACGACGCGCCCCTGGCCGTCGGTGAGACGGCCCTCCTCGAGGATCTGGAGGAGCGAGTTGAAGATGTCGGGGTGGGCCTTCTCGATCTCGTCGAAGAGCACGACGCTGAACGGCTTGCGACGCACCTTCTCGGTGAGCTGGCCGCCCTCCTCGAAGCCGACGAAGCCGGGAGGGGCGCCGAACAGCCGCGAGACGGTGTGCTTCTCGCCGTACTCCGACATGTCGAGCGAGATCATCGCCGCCTCGTCGTCGAAGAGGAACTCGGCGAGCGCCTTGGCGAGCTCGGTCTTGCCGACGCCCGTGGGTCCGGCGAAGATGAACGATCCCGAGGGGCGCTTGGGGTCCTTGAGCCCGGCGCGCGTGCGACGGATCGTCTTGGCGAGGGCCGAGATGGCCTCCTCCTGTCCGATGACGCGCTCGTGCAGTGCCTTCTCCATGAAGACCAGGCGCGAGGACTCCTCTTCGGTGAGCTTGAAGACGGGGATGCCGGTGGCCTGCGCAAGCACCTCGGCGATCAGGCCCTCGTCGACCACCGCGGTCGTCTTGACGTCGCCCGACTTCCACTGCTTCTCGAGGCGGAGGCGCTCGCCGAGGAGGTTCTTCTCCTCGTCGCGCAGCGACGCGGCCTTCTCGAAGTCCTGCTCCTCGATCGACGTCTCCTTCGCCGCGCGGACGACGGCGATCTTCTCGTCGAACTCGCGCAGCTCCGGCGGGCTCGAGAGGATCGACAGGCGCAGGCGCGCGCCCGCCTCGTCGATCAGGTCGATCGCCTTGTCGGGGAGGAACCGGTCGCTGATGTAGCGGTCGGCCAGGTTCGCCGCAGCGACGATCGCACCGTCGGTGATCGACACCTTGTGGTGCGCCTCGTAGCGGTCGCGCAGCCCCTTCAGGATGTTGATCGCGTGGGGCAGGCTCGGCTCCGCGACCTGGATGGGCTGGAAGCGGCGCTCGAGTGCGGCGTCCTTCTCGAAGTGCTTGCGGTACTCGTCGAGCGTGGTCGCGCCGATCGTCTGCAGCTCGCCGCGGGCGAGGAGCGGCTTCAGGATGGACGCGGCGTCGATCGCGCCCTCGGCGGCGCCGGCCCCGACGAGGGTGTGGATCTCGTCGATGAACACGATGATGTCGCCGCGGGTGCGGATCTCCTTGGTGACCTTCTTCAGGCGCTCCTCGAAGTCACCGCGGTAGCGGGAGCCGGCGATGAGGGAGCCGAGGTCGAGCGAGTAGAGCTGCTTGTCCTTCAGCGTCTCGGGCACCTCGTTCTTCACGATGGCCTGTGCGAGTCCCTCGACGACGGCGGTCTTGCCCACGCCGGGCTCGCCGATGAGCACCGGGTTGTTCTTCGAGCGACGGGAGAGGATCTGCATGACCCGCTCGATCTCCTTCTCGCGCCCGATCACCGGGTCGAGCTTGGACTCGCGAGCCGCCTGCGTCAGGTTGCGGCCGAACTGGTCGAGGATCTGCGAGCCGCCCTGCGGCTGCTGCTGGTCGTTCGCGCCCACCTGGACCTGCTCCTTCCCCTGATATCCGGAAAGCAACTGGATGACCTGCTGGCGCACGCGGTTGAGGTCGGCGCCGAGCTTCACGAGCACCTGCGCGGCGACGCCCTCGCCCTCGCGGATGAGCCCGAGCAGGATGTGCTCGGTGCCGATGTAGTTGTGGCCCAGCTGCAGCGCCTCGCGGAGCGACAGCTCGAGCACCTTCTTCGCACGCGGCGTGAACGGGATGTGCCCGGTCGGCTGCTGCTGGCCCTGGCCGATGATGTCCTGCACCTGCTCGCGCACGGCGTCGAGCGAGATGCCGAGCGACTCGAGCGCCTTGGCGGCGACACCCTCGCCCTCGTGGATGAGGCCGAGCAGGATGTGCTCGGTGCCGATGTAGTTGTGGTTCAGCATCTTGGCCTCTTCTTGGGCCAGGACGACGACACGACGGGCTCGGTCGGTGAATCTCTCGAACATCCTCAACTCCTCACGGCGCCGGCTGGACTAGGGGGCGTCG
>JAPSJU010000056.1 GCA_031178025.1 Agromyces sp.
CTCAGGTCCTCCTACTCGATGGGCGACGGCAACTGCGGCAGCAACGGCTCACTGCTCCGCGAGGTCACCCTCCAGTTCACCGTGGACGAGGAGGCGCGCGGCCTTCGATCCGAGCTCGACACGACCGCGCTCCCGGACGGCACGCACACCATCGCCGCCGCATCCGGCACGGGCGAGTCGGCCACCCGCTCGATCGTCACCGACAACTCGGGCCCGTCCGTGGTCTCCTCGACCCCGGCGGCAGGGGAGCTCATCACCTCCGCGGTCGCCCTCGACGTGCAGCTCGAGGACGCCTCGGGCATCCTGTCGGGCCCCGAGGTCACGCTCGACGGCGTCGCGGTCGGCCTGGCCGCTCCGATCGGGCCGGGTCTCAGCGCCGGCGAGCACACGCTCGCCGTGACGGCCGTCGACGGCCTCGGCACCGAGGTCACGCACGAGATCGTGTTCGCCTCCGCCGGCATCCCGGACGCCCCGGCCGACCTCGCACCCGCCTCCGGCGCCACCGATGTCGACGGCACGGTGACCCTGTCGGCCACGCTCGCCGAGCCCGACGGCGGCGACGTCACCGCGACGTTCTCGCAGGCGGAGATCCTCACGCCCAATCAGGTGTGGCAGGGCTCGGCGCCCACCGTGCCGACGACGCTGCGCGTGCCGGGGGAGCAGAAGGCCGCATCGTCGGCGCTCGTGCCGGGCGACGGGCAGACGCTCGACACCGCGGCATCCGACCAGGTGGTCTTCCAGCGCTTCGACGTGATGGTCAAGGGCCACGTGCAGGCGCCGGTGCTGCGCTGGGCCGGCACGATCGACCCCGACCGCCTCGGCTCGCTCCGCGCCTGGAACGTCGCGGCCGGCACCTGGGACGTGCTCGCCTCGGCACGCGGCGCCGCGACGGGCGACACGGTGCTCACCGCCGACGTCGACGATGCCTACATCGACGGTCAGCAGGTGCACGTCATGGTCACCGGCGAGGACCCCTTCGCGGACGACCTCGCCGCCGGCGACCCGAACAGCTTCGCCGACCCCGCGAGCTACGACTTCTCGATCGCGCACTTCACCGACACGCAGTACCTGTCGGAGGGGGCCGTCGAGCAGGAGACGGCCGAGGAGCGCGCCGTCTGGGAGTCGGCCTATGCCGGCGTCGTCGACTGGATCGCCGCGAACGCCGAGGCACGGAAGATCGCGTACGCAGCGCACACCGGCGATGTCATCGAGAACAACATGCGCGCGCCGGCGACGGACGCGATGGCCCGGCAGATCGTGGGCGAGTTCGAGGTGTCCTCGGCGCAGCAGGCGGTGCTCGACGCAGCCGGCGTGCCCAACGGCGTCATCGCGGGCAACCACGACAACCAGTCGGGAACCGAGAACGGACCCGGGGCCGTCTTCAACCGCTACTACGGGCCCGATCGCTACGCGGCGCTGTCGTCGCAGTGGGGTGCCGCGGAATACGGCGGCCCGTGGCGCGAGGGGGACAACCAGAACCACTACGACCTCTTCTCGGCGGGCGGGCTCGACTTCGTCGTGGTCGGCCTCTCGTACGGCGTGACGCGTGAGGAGGCCGAGTGGGCCGACGGCATCTTCACGCAGTTCTCCGGTCGCAACGGTATCCTCCTCTCGCACGACTACCTGCGACCGAGCACCCAGCCCGACGGCCGTGACGCCCCGTTCGCGGCACCCGACGGCTCGATGCTCTACAACACGGTCGTGCAGGACAACCCGAACGTGTTCCTCATCCTCGCGGGCCACGAGCACGGCGTGGGCACGAACGTGAAGCCGAACGTCGGCGAGGTCGGACACGGCGTCGTCGAGCTGCTGGCCGACTACCAGTTCTACACGGTGTCGGCCGACCGGCTCGGGCTCACCGAGGTCGGCGGGTACGCGCCCGACGCGCAACTGCGGTTCGGCGCGAGCTTCTTCCGCCTCCTGCAGTTCGACGTCGACGAGGGCGTCATGCACGTCGACACCTACTCGCCGCTCCTCGACGAGTTCGGCGCCACCGAGTACGACGACCGGCAGCGCTACGACGGCACGGAGGACAGCCTCGCGCTGCCCGTCGACCTCACGAGCCGCACGACGAGCTTCCGCACCGACTCGCTGGCGCTCCACGTGCCGACGAGCGTCGTGGGGGAGTCGACCGTCGCCTCGGGCGGCACGGCCTCCGTGGAGTGGACGGGGCTCCGACCCGGCACGGCGTACGCCTGGATCGTCACCGCGCACTCGGCCGGCGGCGGCCGGACGAGCTCGGAGCCGGCGGTCTTCATGACGGCGGATGGCACGGGCGCGCCCGGCACCTGGGCCCCGGGCTCGCCGCTCTTCCCCTACTCCGGGGCGACCGACGACGCCGACCGACCCGCGGACGGATGACCGACGCCGCGCATCCGCGCCGCCGCGCCCGCATCCCCGCGGTCGCGGCGGCGCTCGTCGCACTGCTCGGCACCGCGGTCGGCCTCGCCCTCTGGACGCCGGTCGGGCCCGCCGCCGCCCACGATTCCACCACGACGGCGAGCGCGCACGTCGAGCGTCGCGGATCGCACCTCGTGGCCGAGCTCGAGCTCGAGTACGACCTGCTCATGAAGTCGGCGTGGCTCTACGCCGAGGCGTACGAGGCGACCGGGCGATCCGTGCAGCTGGCGCAGCTGGCCGAGAACGCCGACGCCGTCGACGCGTACGTCACCGCGAGGTTCGTCATCGACGCCGGCGGCGAGCGCTGCGTCGCCGAGCGAGAGCGTCCCGCGGACATCCGCGAGGCGTCCGACCGCGCCTTCGCGGTGCTGCGCTACCGGTACGACTGCGGAGCAGGGCACGGTGACCTCGCCGTCTCGAGCGCCCTCTTCCCCGACGCCGAGGGATTCGTGCACGACACGCAGACGCTCGTGACGTGGAACTCCGACGGGGAACGTGGCAGCGGCCTCGCGACCGAGGCGGCGCCCACGCTGGAGCTCTCGTCGGCTCCGGGCGGCTTCGGCGAGTTCCTCCTGCTCGGCGCGCACCACCTGCTCATCGGCCCGGATCACCTGCTGTTCCTCGTCGCGCTGCTGCTCGGCGCACGGAACCTCCGCGGGGTGGTGATCGCCGCGACGACGTTCACGGTCGCGCACAGCGTGACCCTCCTGCTCGCGGGGACGGGACTCGTGACCGTACCCGCGGCGATCGTCGAGCCGGTGATCGCACTGTCGATCGCCGCTGTCGCGGCAGCGGCGATCACCGCGACGGAGCCGCCGGCGCGGTACCGGGTGCCGATCGTGTTCGCGTTCGGCCTCCTGCACGGGCTCGGCTTCGCGGGTGCGCTCGGGATCGAGGAGCCCTGGTCGTGGAACCTGCTGGCGTCGCTCCTCGCCTTCAACCTCGGCATCGAGCTGGTGCAACTCGCGCTCATCGCCGTCGCGTTCCCGCTGCTCGTGCGGGTGCGGCGGACGGGTGCCGGTGCGCCAGCCACGCGGATCGCCGGGGTGCTCGTCGCCGCCGTCGGCCTCGTGTGGTTCGCGGAGCGCGTCATCACCGGCTCCACCGGATAGCGCGTCGCCGCCCGGGAACGGCGACGTCAGGCGGCGGATGCCTCGGCCGGTCGGTGCTCGATGTCGTCGACGTGGCCGCGGGGCATCAGGATCGCGCCGGCGATCGTCGCGACGGTCGCGACGATGACCGCCATGAAGACCGCAGCGGATGCCGCCTGGATCGCCACGGGCGAGTGCTCGCCCAGCCCCGACCCGGCGATGACCGCGTTCGCGATGGCGCCGAAGATCGCGACGCCGACCGCGCTGCCCATCGAGCGCAGGAACATGTTCGCGCCGGTGACCACGCCGCGTTCCGTCCACGCCACCGACGACTGCGCGGCGATGAGGGTCGGTGACGCGACGAGCCCGAGCCCGAGCCCGACGATGAAGCATCCGATCGCCGTCGTCCACACGTTCGGCACGTACGACGCGGCGTACACGGCCGCCGCACCGACCACGGCGATGCCCAGGCCGATGAACGCCGTCGCCCGGAAGCCGATGCGCAGGTACAGCCGGCCGGACTGCGATGCCGAGATGGGCCAGCCGAGCGTCAGGGCGGCGACGGCGAGTCCCGACACGAGGGGGGTGGCATCCGCCGTCGACTCGAGGAAGGTCGGAACGTAGGAGGTCAGGCCGATGAGCGCGGCGCCGACGCCGAACGAGATGAGCGAGGTCGTCACGATGAGCCGCCGCGAGAACAGCCACAGGGGGAGCACGGGTTCCGCAGCGCGGCGCTCGATGAACACGAACGCGAGGAGCAGCGCCCCCGCGACCGTGAACCCGCTGATCGACTGCCACGAGAACCAGTCCCACGCCTGGCCGCCCTCGAGCACGGCGAGGATGAGCAGGGTCAGCCCGACGGTGAGCACGACGGCTCCGGCGATGTCGAGTCGGTGCTGCTGGCGCTCGACGGTCTCGTGGTAGGCGCGGACGAGCATCCAGGCGGCCAGGAAGCAGAGCGGGATGTTGACGAAGAAGATCCAGCGCCAGTCGAGGAACTCGGCGAACAGGCCGCCCAGCGACGGCCCGACGACGGACGACGCGGCCCAGACGCTCGCGATGTACCCCTGCACCCTCGCGCGCTCCCGCACGGTGTAGATGTCGCCGGTGATCGTGATCGACACGGGGAGCACGGCACCCGCCCCGAGCCCCTGCACGGCACGGAAGACGATGAGCGAGGTCATGTCCCACGCCACGCCGCAGAGGATCGAGCCGACGAGGAAGAGGGCGATGCCGATGAGGATGATGGGCTTGCGACCGACGGTGTCGGCGAGCTTCGAGTAGATCGGCACCGAGACGGCCTGGGCGAGCAGGAAGATCGAGAAGAGCCACGGGAACTGGCTGAAGCCGCCGAGGTCGCCGACGATCGACGGCACCGCCGTCGCGAGGATCGTCGCCTCGATCGCGACGAGGCCCGTCGAGAGCATGAGGGCGATGAGCACCGGCCCGCGCTCGGAGCGGAATCCCACGGCGGCCTGGTCGGTCACGTTCCTCCTCGTTCACGGCTCCACGCAGGACCTTCGGACCCACCCTTACGGCAACGCCGTGACGACGGGATCATTCCCGTCCGGGGCCGCGTCCACGCCGGCCCTTCGGGTCAGCACCGGCCCTTCGGTCATCACTGAGGGTTTGTCAAGGGTCACCGCCGGAATGGCGCGCGATGCGCGGCATGGCGGACGATTGACAGACAGCGACGGGCGCGACGTCGACACCGAGACGCCGCACACACGGGGGCCGACATGACCGAGCGACGACACGCCGGATCGACGACGGATGCGCCGGTCGGGTACGAGGCGCCGATCCCGGCACCGTCCTCGCTCCGCTATGAGTTCCGGGCCCACCTCGGCTCCGGGGGCATGGCCGACGTGTACCGCGCCCGCGACACGGAACTCGGCCGGGACGTCGCCGTGAAGGTGTTCCGCGACGACCTCGGCACCGTCGCCGACGTGCAGCGCCGGGAGCGCGAGATCCGCCTGCTCGGGGCGTTGTCGCATCCGGGGCTCATCGGGATCCACGATGCCGGCACCCTCGAGCACGGCGGCCGGAGCCGCCGCTACCTCGTCATGGAGCTCATCGAGGGCCGGTCCCTCGGACACCGGCTCACCGGGGGACCGCTGACACCCCGCCAGGCGGCGGAGGTCGGCGCGCAGCTCGGGGATGCGCTCAGCTACGTGCACTCGCGAGGGATCGTGCACCGGGACGTCAAGCCCGAGAACATCCTGCTCGACGAGGTGCCCGCGTTCGGCTACACGCTCATGGCGAAGCTCGCGGACTTCGGGGTGGCCCAGTTCGACGGTGCCGCGAGGGTCACGAGCGACGGGGCGATCATGGGCACGGCGGCCTACATCTCGCCGGAACAGGCCCGCGGCGACGCCGTGGGCGCGCCGAGCGACATCTACTCCCTCGGCCTCGTGCTGCTCGAAGCGCTCACCGGCGAGCGCGCCTACGGCGGAACGCAGATCGAGGCGGCGCTCGCGCGACTGCAGCGGCCGCCTCGCATCCCCGACGAGCTCTCCGACGACTGGCGCACGTTCCTCGCCGCCATGACGGCCGATGACCCGGCGGAGCGTCCCACCGCCCACGATGTCGCCGCGACCATGCGCGATCTCCTGCGCCCGATGACGGCGGCGCACGGCCGGCACGGCCACGCGCGGACCGAGGGGAGCGCCGCGGTGGCGACCGTCCCACGGGCGCGAGCGGCCCTCGCCGGCCTGTTCAGCGGCCGGCGCGGAAGCTCGCTGGCCGTCGCCGTCGGGCTCATCGCCGGAACCGTCGCCGGAGTCCGCGTCCTCTGAGTCCTGCGCCGGTTCCGGTGGGCACGCCTGCGCGGCTTCCGGCGCGGCTCCCGTCCCGCGGTCCGACCACGGCGTAGCGTCGCACCCATGTGGAGACGCAGGAACCCACGCCCGGCGAATGAGACGCCCGTGGCGGAGATCACCGGCGGAGCCGACTCGCCCGGCCCGGAACTGAAGATCCGGGCGTTCCGGATCGGGTTCGTCGGCGCGATCGGCGTGCTGCTCGCGGTGCTGCTCGGCGGCATCATCGGCCAGCTCGGCACCGTGATCCTCTACGTGGCGCTCGCGCTCTTCCTCGCGCTCGGCCTCGACCCCGTCGTGAGCTGGCTGCAGCGACGCGAGATCCCGCGCTGGCTCGCCATCCTGCTCGTCTTCGTCATCGTCATCGGCCTGTTCGTCGGCCTGATCGCCACGATCGTCCCGATCGTGGTGGAGCAGACGACGATCATCGTCGAGGACTGGGACCGGATCGTCCAGAACATCCTGAACAGCGACCTCGTCGGCTGGCTCGACGCCATCACGGGCGGCGACGTCATCGGCGGCGCGGTGAGCTCGGCGGGCGACTTCCTCTCCGACCCGGCCAACCTCGGCTCCCTCACGGGCGGCATCCTCGCCGTGGGCGTGGGCATCGCGGGCGGCTTCACGGGCGCGACCATCGTGCTCATCCTCACGCTCTACTTCCTCGCCTCGCTCGACTCGATGCGGCGCTACGCCGCCCGCTTCGTGCCGGCGAGCTCGCGCGGCCGCTACCGCGAGGTGTCCGAGGAGATCACGAGCTCCGTCGGTCGCTACGTCATCGGGCAGGTCAGCCTGGGTGCCATCAACGGAGTGCTCAGCCTCATCTACCTGTCGATCATCGGGGCCCCCGCGCCGATCCTGCTGGCGTTCATCGCCTTCCTGACCTCGCTCATCCCGCTCGTGGGTACGCTCACCGGCGCCGTCATCATCTCGCTCGTCTGCCTCGCCGCCTCCCCGGTGACGGCGCTCGCCGCGATCATCTACTACCTGATCTACATGCAGCTCGAGGCGTACGTACTGAGCCCTCGCATCATGAACCGTGCGGTGGCGGTGCCCGGGGCGCTCGTCGTGATCGCGGCCGTCGCGGGCGGCACGCTCGGAGGCGTGCTCGGCGCACTGGTCGCGATCCCCGTCGCGGCGTCGCTCATCATCATCATCGAGAAGGTCGTCTTCCCCCGACAGGACGCCATCTAGCGTCCACCGGGCCAGGCGCCACCGCTTCGGGCGGGGTGACCCTCGGATGGGACTCCGCGCGGGGTCGAGTTGACCCCCGGAGTGGGGCTGAGCGGTGCGTCGGCGACTGCATACGATGTGGAAGCCTCCGTTTCCGGCTACCCGAAATCGCCGGGAGGCACACCACCCCCAACTCGAGCGCCCGCGGCGTCCTCGCACGCGCGCGCTTGCTCAACCCGAGGAGCCCGTATCTTGTCGACCCGACACAACGTCGGGGCCGCACTGCTCATCAGTGCCGCCCTCCTGTGCGCCGCCCCGGCGGCATACGCCGACGACGCCGATGTGACCGCACCCGTCAACGAACCCGTCGAGGGGGTGTGCGAGGGCCTCGACTCCGGCAAGATCGATGCCGGCGGAGCCGGCCCGGAGCTGGAGATCTCCGCTCCCGACGGGTACCTCATCACCGGATACTGCGTGAAGGCGGGGTCCATCCAGCAGGGTGACGGTCCCGTGTACGAGCCCGTCGACCCGCCGCAGCAGACCATCGTGATCAGCCACCCGAGCGGGAAGGACATCAGCCACTACTCCGCAGAGTACGAGCTGATCGCGCCGCCCACGACGCCGCCCGCCACGACCCCGCCCGCCACGACCCCGCCCGTCACGACGCCGCCCGCCGCCGTGGTGCCCCCCGGCACGCCGCCGGCAGGCGACGAGCTCGCCGAGACCGGCTTCGACGGCACCTGGGCGCTGATCGCCGGACTCGGTGCCGTCGCGCTCGGCTCGATCGTCGTCGGCGAACGGGTCGTCGTCCGCCGCCGTTCGAGGGTCGGCTAGACCACGATGCGGCCGCCGGTCCGGGATGCCCGGGCCGGCGGTCGCGTCGCGCTCGGCGGGACGCCGTCGCCGGCTAGAACCAGACGCTGAGGTGCGGTGCGCGCGCCGACTGGAACATGCGATCGGCGAGCTCGATGGAACGGAGCGAGCGCCCGCTCAGTCGGCCCGCACGGGCGAGCACCGAGGGACTCGTGCCGCCGAGGTAGATCGCCCCGAGTTCCTGCACGCCCAGGCTGATGGCGCGCACGCCCCGCGCGGAGGCGGTGACCTCCGCAGGGTCGAGGGCACGCGCCTCGCCGCGACCGAACTTGTCGACGACGAGCTCGTAGCGCCCCGCCGCATATCCGAGCGGATCGGCGACGTCGAGCCGCAGGGTTCCGGGCGAGCCGTAGTGGCGGGCTGAGAGCGCCGCGACGGGATCGAGCACGCGCACCCACAGGTGATCGACCACGTCGGAGAGCGAGACGGCTCTCGGGTCCTCGAGGAGCCAGGGCAGCGGTTCGTCGACGGAGCGCAGCAGTCCTCGCACGCCGGTGACGAAGTCCTGCTCGACGAGGAAGCGCCACAGTGCCCGCTCGGCGTCGTCGGTGGCCGCGGCCAGGAAGTCGAACTCGAGCACGCCCGGCTCATTGGGTTCGCGGAGGATCCGGTACGCCACGAAGCCCTGGGCGTGCCCGTCCTCATCGTCGTAGCGCACGACGCGGATCGAGCGTGCTCGCTCGCTCGCGGCATCGTCGAGGCCGAGGACCCGGTCGAGCAGGCCCGGCCAGCGGTCGATCTCGCCCGGGGTGCGAGCGACGGCGCGACGCACCAACGCGGGCGCGGACTCGCGCATCACCGCGGGCTCGACGAACTGCAGGCGCCCCGGCGCATCCGGCCCCGTCCATCGCGCGCGCCGCCGGTCGACATGCACGGTCGCGGCGCGCGTGGCCGGTGCATATCCGAAGCGGCCGTAGATGGTCGCCTCGGTGGCGGTGAGCATCGCCACGGCGGCGCCCGCGTTGCTCGCGTTGGCGAGCTCGCCATGCATGAGCGACCGGGCGATGCCCCGGCGGCGGTGCGTCGGCGCGACCGTGACGGAGCTCACGGCCCATGCGTCGACGCTGCGACCGCCCGGCACGCTGAGGCCGGTCGGCCATGCGGCCACCGTGGCGACCGGCACGCCGGGATCGGTGACATCTGGGTCGTACACGCCGTGCACGAGGCGGTCGGCGAGCACCCCGAGGTCACGGGCTCGCTCTGCGGCGCTGGGGCGTGCGTGGTGGAAACCGCGGAAGTCGGCTTCGATCCAGCCCTGCACGGCGTCGCGGTCGTCGTGGTCGAGAACCCGGTAGTCGAGGCCCCGTGCGGCGAGATCCGTGGCGGCAGTGGGATCGAGTGGGATCGCGAAGGACATCACCCCAGCGTAGCGAGGGTGCCTGAAGCGGGGCAGAATGGGACGATGACTCGGCAACCGCTTTCCCGCATCGAGCGGGCCATCGACGGACGCCACCCGGCGCGCTCCGTGCTGCGGCTGCTCGACCTCCATCGCCTCCGGATCCTCACGGCGATCGGCTTCTTCGCCCTCAAGGACACGCCGCTCTGGCTGCTGCCCGTCGTCACCGCCGAGATCATCGACGTCGTCGTCGCCGGGGGGCCGTTCACGAGCCTCGCCCTCTGGGCGGGGATCGCCCTCGTGGCGCTCCTGCAGAACTATCCCAACCACGTCATGTACACGCGCCTGTTCATGGGCGCCGTACGCTCCATCGGCGCAGACCTCCGCAATGCGCTCGCCTCACGGCTGCAGTCGCTCTCCATCGGCTTCCATACGAGGGCGAACTCCGCGATCGTCCAGACGAAGGTCGTGCGCGACGTCGAGAACGTCGAGGTCATGCTGCAGCAGATGACGCATCCGCTGCTGTCGGCGACGATGGTGCTGCTCGGCGCGGTGGTCATGACGGCCATCAACGTGCCGGCCTTCCTTCCGGTCTACGCGCTCGCCATCCCGCTCGCCGTGCTGCTCCGGGCAATCCTGAACCGGCGCAGCCGCGCCCGCAACGAGGTGTTCCGTCGCGAAGTGGAGCAGTTCTCGGCGCGCGTCGGCGAGATGGCGACCCTGATGCCGATCACCCGCGCGCACGGACTGGAGCAGACCGCCGTGACGCGGGTCGCGCACGGAGCGGAGGGCGTTCGTACCGCGGGCTACCAGCTCGACCTCCTGAACGGACGCTTCGCGTCGCTCTCATGGGTGAGCCTGCAACTGCTCGGCGTGGGATGCCTCGTGCTCGCCGCGTGGATCTCGATCAGCGGATGGCTGCCCATCACCGCCGGCCAGGTCGTGCTCCTCAGCTCCTACTTCGCCCTCCTCACGGGCGCGGCGACGAACCTGCTCATGCTGCTGCCCATCGCCGCCCGTGGCACGGAGTCGATCCGCTCGATCGCCGAGGTGGTGCAGGAGCCCGACCTCGAGTTCAACGAGGGGAAGCGCGCGATCGACCGGGTCGACGGCGCCATCCGCCTCGATCACGTCGAGTACCGCTACG
>JAPSJU010000341.1 GCA_031178025.1 Agromyces sp.
TCTACAACGCGATCGACGACATCGAGAACTCGCTGAAGGGCATGCTGAAGCCCGAGTTCGAAGAGGTGCAGTCGGGTGTGGCCGAGATCCGCGAGGTGTTCCGCTCCTCGAAGTTCGGCAACATCGCCGGTGTCATCGTGCGATCGGGAACGATCACGCGAAACGCCAAGGCCCGCGTCATCCGCGACGGCGTCGTGGTCGGCGACAGCCTCGCCATCGAGTCGCTGCGCCGGTTCAAGGACGACGTCACCGAGGTCCGCACGGACTTCGAGGCGGGTATCGGCCTCGGCAAGTACAACGACATCCAGGTCGGCGACGAGATCGAGACCATCGAGATGCGCGAGAAGCCTCGCGCCTGATCGTGGTCGGGGCTCCCGGATCCTCCCTCGAGGAGGAGACGGGAGCCCTTCCCCCGATTCACCTGTAGGAACGATCCGGAACCCCTTCACGCGGACGCCGCGCACGCGCATCCGCCGGAGGGGAGGGGAGGTAAGGGACATGGCTGATCCGGCACGCGCGAGGAAGATGGCCGACCGTATCAAGGAGATCGTCGCGAAGCGGCTCGACAAGGGCCTTCGCGACCCGCGCCTGGGCTTCGTGACGATCACCGACGTGCGCGTCACGGGGGACCTGCAGCACGCGAGCATCTTCTACACCGTCTACGGCAGCGAGGAGGAGCGCCGCGATTCCGCGCTCGCCCTGCAGGCGGCGACCGGGATGCTCCGCTCCGAGGTCGGCCGGAACATCACCGCTCGCCTCACGCCGTCGCTCGAGTTCATCCTCGATGCGATCCCCGAGAACGCCGAGCACATCGAGGCACTCCTCCGGGAGGCCCGCACGCGGGACGCGGAGACGAGCATGCTCGCCTCCGGTGCCGCCTACGCCGGCGATGCCGACCCGTACGTGAAGCCGCGCGACCTCGACGACGACGAGGACGAGGCTGCGCGATCCGACGAGCTCGATGAGCTCGACGACGAGGCATCCGACCTCGCCGACGACGCGGAGGCGGGCGGCTCCCGCTGATGATCGGTCGAAGCCGCCGGGCGTCAGCGGCGCCGCCCGAGCAGCTCGGTCTCGACGGCTGAGATGCGCGCGCGCAGCGCCTCGATGAACGCGAGCACCGTCGGCTGGCGCAGTGCCTCCGGGCGGCACACGAGCCAGTAGGGCAGGCGTTCGTCGATCTCCTCGGGGAAGAGCCGCACGAGGTCGTCGTGGCGATCTGCGAGGAACGCCGGCAGGAGCCCGAAGGCCGCGCCGGCTCGGGTGGCGTCCACGTGCACGTACACGTTCGTGCTCGACACGGCGTCGACCATGCCGCGCGTCGAGCGGCGCGCCTCGTCGAGCGCATCGACCTGCAGCATCGACTCGATGAAGTACACGAGCGGCGCACCCTCGAGCTCGGCCGTCGTCGCCGGGCGGCCGTAGCGCTCGAGAAACCCGCGACTCGCGTAGAGCCCGAGCGCGTAGTCCGCGAGGTGGATCGCCTCGGCGCGATGCACGTGGGGCCGTCCGACGACGACCTCGAGGTCCACGCCCACCCGCTGCTGCGCCGCCCGCCTGGTCGCCGCGACGATCTCGAGGGAGACCTCGGGATGCGAGCGGCGCACCGCCACGATCGCGGGAGCCGCGATGAAGCCGCTGAACCCATCGGTCGCCGACAACCGCACCACGCCGGAGAGCCGGGCGTCGTCGGGCCTGAGTGCGCCGAGCGCCCGCTCCACGTCCTCGGCGGCCGCGACGGCGTGCTCGCCGAGCGGCGTCAGCACCCATCCCGACGCGCCGCGCGCGAGCACCCGGCCGCCGAGTGCCTCCTCGAGCGCGGAGATGCGCCGCGCGATCGTGGTGTGGTTCAGGCCGAGTTCCGCCGCCGCCGCCGTGTACCGGCCGGCCCTCGCGACCGAGAGCAGCACGAGCAGGTCGTCGGGGCTCGCTCGGCGCCCGAGCTGCGGCGTCACGGACATCCCTGCATACTCCCACACCGCTGACCGGTGCGCCGGTTCAGCCTCCCGGCAGCACGAGCGCCCCGTCGGGGCGGGCGGTGGCGAGCCCGTCGGCGACGAGGCCGTCGACGGCGCGCACGAGCTGCGAGGCATCCGGCCAGAGCAATGCGAGCTCGTCGCTCGTGACGGGCCGGTGGGCCGCGCGGAGCTCTCGCATGACGAGGCCCCGCACCTGCCGGTCGGAGCCGTCGAACCGGGCCTGCCTCCGCTTGCGCGGCCCGTCGTAGGCGGGATAGCCCGCTCGTCGCCAGGCGCAGGCCGTCGCGACGGGGCACTCGTTGCAGCGTGGTGCGCGCGCGGTGCAGACGACCGCTCCGAGCTCCATCGCGGCCGCGTTGAAGAGCTGCGCGGCGGCGTCGGACTCGGGAAGCTGTGCGGCCATGGCGGCGAGGTCCCTCGCTGTGGACGGGGGAGCGGGCTCGGCCTGGCCCGCCACGGCCCGCGCGAGCACGCGGCGGGTGTTCGTGTCGACGACCGGATGCCGCCGGCCGAAGGCGAAGGCCGCGACCGCGCGCGCCGTGTACGGAC
>JAPSJU010000342.1 GCA_031178025.1 Agromyces sp.
CGGGCGCTGCACCTCGGCGCAGGCGGGCTCACCATCCCCCGCTACCTCGGCGCCACTCGCCCCGGCTCGGTCCAGCACGTCGTCGAACTGCACCGGGAGCTCCTCGAGTTCGTGCTCGAGGCGCTTCCGCTCGCCGACGGCACCGAGCTCACGGTGGAGTACGACGACGCCCGAGCGGCCGTCGAACGAGCCGCCCGCACGAGCGGCGGGTACGACGTCGCCATCGTCGACGTGTTCTCGGGCAGTGTGGCGCCCCGCCACCTGTCGACGGCGGAGTTCTTCGTGTCGCTCGGCGCGCTGCTCGCTCCCGACGGTGTCACGATCGTGAACGCCCTGGCGTCGGCTGGAGCGGAGACGAGCCGAGGAATGGCCGCGACCCTGGCTGCGGTGCGGCAGGAGGTCTTCGCCCTGGTGGCGCCCGAGGTGCTCGACGGAACGAGCCTCGGCAACATCGTGTTCGCGGCGGCCGACCGGCCGCTTCCCGTCGAGCAGATCCTCCGCGAGGCGAGCAGCGGACCGCGGCCGATCAGCGTCCTGCACGGTGCATCGCTCGAGGCCTTCATCGACGGCGCGCCGGTGCACCACGACCCCGACGGCTCGGACTGAGCGATGGCGGCCGCCCGCGCGCCGAAGCGGGCGAGGCGGGCGGCTGCCGCCATCCTCGCCCTGGCCGCCGCGTCGGCGGGCGCGTGCGTCGTCGCGCCGAGCGCGGCGGCGGCGGATCGGGAGCCATCGATCGGTCCGGGTCTGGAATGGGTGGCGCACCGGGACAACCCGTTCCGACAGGGCGACGATCCGGACTTCATCAATTCCGACCTCGCCTTCACCGGCGACCATCTGGTGCAGGGCAACTTCGCCGGCTTCTCCGTCTGGGACATCGCCGACCCGACCGCCCCGGAGCTGGTGAGCGCGGTCTCGTGTCCGGGCGGGCAGGGCGACGTGAGCGCCGTCGGCGATCTCGTGTTCATCGCCATCGACGAGACGATGTCCGACGACTCCTGCCAGGCCGCACGCGTGCCGGAGACGCAGGAGAACTGGGAGGGCCTGCGCGTCTTCGACATCAGCGACCCGCGTGAACCGCGCTACGCCGCCGCGGTGCGCACCCGCTGCGGGGCGCACACCCACACGGTCGTACCCGATCCGGCGAACGCCGGACGGGTGTTCGTCTACATGAACGCGTACAGCCGCGGCGCGTCGGTCAACTGCACCGGACGCAACCCGCTGCAGATCATCGAGGTCCCGCTCGACGCTCCGGAGGACGCGGCGATCGTCGGCGAGCTCGATCTCTTCGACGACGAGACGGCGTTCGGGCCCGAGGACCGCCTCCCCGGCGGTGCCGAGACCAGGTCGACCACCGGATGCCACGACATCACGGCCTACCCGGCGAAGGGCCTGGCCGTGGCGGCGTGCCGCGGCGACGGATTGCTGCTCTCGATCGCCGACCCCCTCGCGCCGGTCGTGCTGCAGCGGGTCCGCGACCCCGCGGTCGCCTTCTGGCACTCCGGCATCTTCGACAATGAGGGCACCCGCGTCGTGTTCCAGGACGAGCTGGGCGACGGCTTCATCAACACCTGCTCCCCCGCCTTCGCGGCGGAGCACGGTGCGGACGGCGTCTGGCTGATCGAACCCGGCGGCCTCACCAAGGTCGGCACGTTCAAGCTGCCGCGCATGCAGTCGGACCTCGAGAAGTGCGTGGCGCATTCCGGCGGACTCGTACCCGTCCCGGGCCGGTTCGTGATCGCGCAGGCCTGGCTCGAGGGCGGCGTCTCGATCATCGACTTCACGGATCCCGCTGCTCCGGTCGAGCTCACGTGGTTCGACCGTCCGGACTACGGAACCTCGATGGACTACACCGCGGGCATCTGGTCGGTGTACGCCTACGACGGCTACCTCTATGCGAGCGACATGTACGAGGGGCTCGAGGTGCTGCGCCTGACCGACCCCGCGTTCGCCGACGTGGCGCGCTACGACCAGACGGGACTCAATCCCCAGACGCAGCCCGAGTACTCGTGGGTCTGGCGCGAGGCGCCGGTCGTGCCCTCCGACGAGGCGGAGCGCGCAGCGCTCGAGACGCTCGAGCTCCGCCCTGCGGTCGTCGCGCCCGGAGTCACGGCAGAGGTCACCGTGTCGCTGCCTCCCGGCTCGCTCGAACCCGGCGAGACCGCCGACGTGTGGTGGATGCCGGACCGGACGGTGCTTGCGACCGTCGTGGCCGCCGCCGACGGTTCGCTCGCCGAGACGAGCGTGAGCCTGCCGGCGCCGCTCGAGACGGGGCGCCACGATCTCGTGGTGCGCGGCGACCGGTCAGCGCCCCGGCTCGCCGTCGCCGCGGTGGAGGTGGCCGACCCGTCGCCGCGCACGTCGGAGCCCGAGCCCGAGCCCAGCGATGCCCGCCCGTCCGAGCGGTGGTGGCTCGCCGGCGCAGGGGCGATCGCCGCCGCGGGCGCTGCGATCGGCGCGGTCATGTGGCACCGACGGCGACGGAGCCGACCGTGAGCGCCCGGTCCCCTCGTCGGCGCGCCGTC
>JAPSJU010000343.1 GCA_031178025.1 Agromyces sp.
CCGCGGATGGCGTGAGGTGCAGGCGGCGGGCGGCCGCGTCGAGGCTGCCCTCGTCGATGACGACGGCGAGCGTGCGGGCGAGGTCGAGCGGGATCTCCATCTGAAGCAACGCTAATGCACATGAAGATTCATGAGCTGGCTTTCATGACGAGGCGCCCGTAACGTCGCCCTCGTGCTCACTCCCGCCCTCTCCTCGGTGCTCGCCGGACTCGGCCTCGGCCTCTCGCTCATCATCGCGATCGGGGCGCAGAACCTGTTCGTGCTGCGCCAGGGCATCCGGCGGGAGCACGTGTTCGCCGTTGCGACGATCTGCGCGCTGAGCGACCTGACGCTCATCGTCGTGGGGGTGTCGGGCGTGGGAGCAGTGCTCACCGCGCAGCCGTGGCTCGTCGAGGCGGTGCGCTGGGCCGGAGCGGCGTTCCTCGTCGCCTATGGGCTGCTCGCCGTGCGTCGCGCGCTGCGGCCGAGCGGCGAGGCGCTCCGCGTCGACGTGGCGTCGAACCCCGTGCACACCGGCGAGCAGGAAGACGGCGGAGTCGAGGCGGCCGTGACGCATGCCGGCTCACCGTCCGTTCGCACGCCGATCCCCACGTCGGTCCGCACCTCCGCACCGGCGATCCCGGGCACCACGCTCGCCGCGGCCGTGCTCACGTGCCTCGCACTCACCTGGCTGAATCCGCACGTGTACCTCGACACGGTGTTCCTGCTCGGATCGATCGCCAACACGCACGGTGACGCGCGCTGGTGGTTCGCGCTCGGTGCCGGCGTTGCGAGCATCCTCTGGTTCTTCGCGCTCGCCTACGGCGCCCGGCTCCTCGGCGGCGTGCTCGCCAGCCCGCGAGCCTGGCGCATCCTCGACGGCGTGATCGCCATCGTGATGATCGGCCTCGGCGTCTCGCTCGTCCTCCCGCACTGAGCCCCGCCGACGCGTCCCGCTTCGACGGGGATGTCGATTCGGCCTTCCGCCGTTCGTCGTGCATGCATACCGTGTGAACAGGAGGACACGATGCGATACATGATGTTCGTGGCGACCGACCCCGAGGCGGAGCCGTACGTACCCGAGGACGACCACATCGCGGAGTGGGTGGCCGAGGTGGAGGCGCGCGGCGTGCACGTGTACGGCGACCGGCTCCGGCCCGTGCAGGACGCGACGCTCGTTCGCGTTCGCGGCGGTGACGTGCTCGTCACCGACGGGCCCTTCACCGAGTCGAAGGAGTGGATCGGCGGCTTCGACATCCTCGACTGCCGCGATCTCGACGAGGCGATCGAGATCGCGAGCCGGCATCCGATGGCCCGGTTCGGACGCATCGAGCTCCGGCCCGTCTGGCCGTTCGACGCCGAACCGGTCGCCGACTCGTGAACGCCCGCGCCCGGTGATGCGCGTCGCCGAGGAGGTCGCTCGCGCGTATCGCGAGGAGTGGGCGCGCATCGTCGCGACACTCATCCGGCTGACCGGGGACTGGGATGTGGCCGAGGACGCGACCGCGGACGCGTTCGAGCGCGCGGCACGCCGCTGGGCGATCGACGGCGTGCCGCGCAACCCCGGCGCATGGCTCACGACGGTGGCCAAGCACCGGGCCCTCGACGTGCTGCGGCGCCGAGGCGTCGAGTTCGACAAGGTGAAGGAGTGGGTCGCGATGGACGACGCGATGGGCGGCTCGCCGACCGATCCGGCGGACATCGCCGCGGCGGACCCCGAGTGGGACGACCGCGTGCGGCTCGTCTTCACCTGCGCGCACCCCGCCCTGCCGCTCGAGGCACGGGTCGCGCTCACGCTTCGCACGGTCGGTGGGCTGGAGACCGCCGAGATCGCGAGGGCGTTCCTCGTGCCGGAGGCGACGATGGCCCAGCGCCTGGTACGCGCGAAGCGCAAGATCCGCAACGCCGGGATCCCGTACCGGGTGCCGAGCGCGAGTGAGCTGCCCGAGCGGCTCGGCGGCGTGCTCGCGGTGCTCATGCTCGTGCACAACGAGGGGTATCTCGCGTCGTCCGGCGATCGGCTGCTGCGCCTCGACCTGCAGGAGGAGGCGATCCGGTTGACGCGGCTCGTGATCGAACTGCTGCCGGATGCCCCGGATCCGCGCGCCCTGCTCGCCGTGCTGCTGCTCCAGCATGCGCGCGCGGCGGCGCGGGTCGACGCCGACGGCGAACTCGTACCGCTCGACGAGCAGGACCGGACGACGTGGAACGGCGCCGAGATCGACGAGGGGCTCGCGCTCGTCGACGCGCTCGCGCGTGACGCGCGGACCGAACCCGGTCCGTACCGGTTGCAGGCGCAGATCCAGGCGGTGCACGCCCGCGCCGCGAGCGCGGCCGACACCGACTGGCGGGAGATCGTCGCCTGCTACGACGCCCTCGCCGCGACCCAGCCCTCGCCGGTCGTCGAGGTGAACCGCGCGGTCGCCCTCGGACTCGCCGGCGACCTCGACGGCGCGATCACCGCGCTCGGGCGCCTGGAAGCGAGCGGCCGGCTCAGCGGGTACCACCTGCTCCCCGCCGCCCAGGCCGACCTGCTCCGTCG
>JAPSJU010000344.1 GCA_031178025.1 Agromyces sp.
GCTGAGCTGGGGCGTCGGCCATGGGTAGTATTCAAGCAGATGGACCTCGACGCGCTCGCCACCGCCCGTCACGACGACTGGGAGCGGCTCGACGTGCTCGCACGGGCGAACCGCCTCGACGGCGCCGGCGCGGATGAGCTCATCGCGCGGTACCAGGCGGCCGCCTCCGACCTGTCGCTCGTGCAGGCCACGGCGGGCTCCACGGCACTCGGCGATCGGCTCTCCGTCGCGCTCGCCCGGGCGCGGCTCCGGTTCACCGGTGCTCCCGAGAACTCCCTGCGGACCTTCACCCGCTTCGCGCTCGTGAGCCTCCCCGCAGCGCTCCATCGCCTGCGCTGGCTCACCCTCGTGGTCGCGCTGGCCACCGTCGCCGTCGCCGCGCTCTACGCATGGTGGATCGGCGGCGACCCCCGCGCGCTCGCGGCGCTCGGAACGGAGTCCGAACTCCGGCAGATCGCCGACGAGGGGTTCGTCGCCTACTACTCCGAGAACCCCGCTGCCTCCTTCGCGGGCGCGGTGTGGACCAACAACGCATGGATCGCCGCGCAGTGCGTGGCATTCGGCATCCTCGGCGTCTGGGTGCCCTACGTGGTGCTCCAGAACGCGCAGAACCTCGGCGTCACCGCCGCCATCATGTTCGCGTACGACGAGGCCGACACGTTCTTCCTCTACATCGCACCGCACGGCCTGCTCGAACTCACCTGCGTCTTCGTCGCCGCCGCGGCAGGCCTGCGCATCTTCTGGGCATGGGTCGCTCCCGGCGGTCGGCCCCGGGCGCTCGCGCTCGCCGAAGACGCCCGCTCGCTCTTCAGCGTCGCCATCGGACTGGTGTTCTTCCTCTTCATCGCCGGTCTCATCGAGGGCTTCGTGACACCCGCTCCGTGGCCGTGGCCGGTGAAGATCGGCATCGGCGCACTCGCGCTCGGCGGATTCCTCGCCTACATGCTCGTCCTCGGCGGTCGTGCGGCGCGTGCGGGCGAGACCGGTGACCTCGTCGAGTTCGAGGCCGGCGCCAGCCGCATCATCGCCGGATGAGCGCCGGCGCCCGGCACGAGCCCGCCGATCAGAGCCGGCCGGTCGCCTTGAGCTCGAGGTAGCGGTCGGCGAGGGCGGGCGGAAGCTCGCCGGGGGAGGCGGCGAGCGTGAGGCCGCCGAGTCGGCGGATCGCGGCGGCGACCCGCTCGCCGTCGAGCAGCGCGCGCTCCGCGGACGCTGCCGCGTACGCGTCGTCGAGGGAGTCGCGGCGGCGGCGGGCCTCGAGGATGGCCGGATCGGTCACCGAGGCGACGAGCACGGTGTGGCGGCTCGTGAGCTGCGGCAGCACGGCGAGCAGCCCACGCGACGTGCCCGGCGCGTCCGCGGCCGTGAGCAGCACCACGAGCGCGCGGCGGCTGGTCAGGCGTCGCACGTGGGCGGGAAGTCCCGCCCAGTCCGCTTCGATGAGCTCCGCGTCGATCACGGCCATGGTGTCCACCATGCGAGCGAGCAGTTCGGGACCGTTCGAGCCGTGCACGCGCCCGCGGACGCGCCGGTCCCACGCGAGGAAGTCGACGCGGTCACCGGCGTGGGAGGCGAGTGCGGAGAGCAGGAGCGCGGCCTCCCACGCCGTGTCGAGGCGCGGCTCGTCGGCGACGCGGGCCGCGGATGTGCGCGAGGTGTCGGCGACGATGACGATGCGACGGTCGCGCTCGGGGCGCCACGTGCGCACCATGAGGCGCGTGCCGCTCGGCACCTCGGGGTCGAGGTGGCGAGCGGTCGCGCGCCAGTCGATCGAGCGCACGTCATCGCCGCGCACGTACTCGCGGATCGAATCGAACTCCGTTCCCTGCCCGCGGATCAGCAGGGGCGTCCGCCCGTCGAGCTCGCGGAGCCGCGTCAGACGCGATGGCAGGTGAGCGCGGGAGTGGAACGGCGGGAGCACCCGCAGCCGCCCCGGCGCGGCGAGGGTCGCCTGCCGCGACCAGAGCCCGAGCGGGCCCGCCGTGCGGATCGTCACGTGCTCCGTGCGGCGATCACCCCTGCGCCATGGCGTGAGCGCGAGCGTCATCCGCCGTCGTTCACCGGCCGGCACGCCGAGGCGCGTCCGGTTCGGGCCGCCGACGCCGGCCGAGGGCTCCCATCCGTCGCGAACGATGGCTCGGAGCATCCGCGGCCCCTCGTTCTCGATGACGAGATCGGCGGTCGCCGTCTCGCCGAGTCGCACCCGGTCGGGCAGCTCGCGGACGAGCCGCACCCGCCGGGGCGACGCGGCGAGCGAGAGGTCGACGGCGCCGGCGCCGAGGGTGATCGCCATCCAGCCGAGGAGGGCGAGCCACCCGGCGGCGGCGCTCGACGTGCCCGCCACGACGACGGGAACGACGCCGAGGGCGACGAGCAGGACGAACCGACCGGTCAGTGCCATCTCAGGACCCGCACCAGGTCACAGCGGCACCTGCACCTGCTGCATGATGCCCCGGAGCACGGCATCGACCGAGACGCCCTCGAGCTCCGCCTCGGGGCGGAGCTGCAC
>JAPSJU010000345.1 GCA_031178025.1 Agromyces sp.
CGCCGAGCGGCGCATCGAGCGCGGCGAGGTCGGCCGAGACCGTGCGGTAGGCGACGTGCACGTCGTCGATGCCCACGGGAACGCCCGGCATGGCGCCCGCCTCCGAGTAGCGCTGCCAGAGCGTGCGTTGCTGCTGGATGCCGCGGAGCGCCGCGTTGAGGTCGGTGATGTGGACGCCGGGGCGGACGTACTCGAGCGCCAGGCGGCGAAGGCGACGCCGGTTCGCGCCCGACATGCCCGGCGAGTCGCGCCGGGCGGAGGTCGCCGAGATGAGCTCGCCGAGCGGGCGGTCGAACACGGAGGGGAGGAAGCGGTCGAGCGTCTCGCGCACGTCGAGGAGGAGTCGCAGGAACACCCCGAGCTCCGCGATCGACTCGAACGGCCGCAGCCGGGTCTGGGAGATGAGCGCCCGTCCGCGCTCCAGGAGTCGCGGGACCTCGACCGCGCTCAGTCGCTTCGCCAGTTCGTGCGCCTGGGTGGCCTCGTCGGATGAGGTGAACGAGGCGCCGTACCACGGGGAGTCGCCCGGCCCGTATCGGAATTCGCCGAGCTCGGCGGCGCGCGCGAGGTCCCGGGCGACGCGGTCGCGCCCCTCGGCCAGGGCGGCGAGCGAGGCGTGCTCGAGCCGCGCCGTGGTGGACGGGGCGTGCGGCAGCTGGGCGAGGCGCGCGAGCTCGGCGAGCGCATCGAGCACCGACACGCGCAGTTCCGGGTCGCGGCGGGTCAGCGCATGGCGGTAGTCGAGGAGCACCTTGCGCAGGCGCACGAGCGCGTCGTCGACATCGGCGACCCGGGGCCGCTCGGCCTTCTCGTTGCGCGAGATCGACTGGATCAGGTCACGTCGGAGGCTCGCCGTGCCGACCGCGATGCCGCCGAGGCCCACCTGGCCGAGTCGGTGGGCGATGCCGTCCAGGCTCGCCCTGCGTGCTCCCACCACCAGCACCCGCTTGTCCTTCGCGACGAGCGCGCCGATCGCGTTCACGATCGTCTGGGTGCCGCCGGTGCCGGGCAGGGTCTTCACGACGAGCGAGGCGCCGGCCTCGATCTCGGCGACGACCTGCTCCTGCTCCGGGTCGGCGTCGAGGAGCAGCGTGTCGGTCGAGGGCGGGCGATCGTCCTGGGCGACGGGCCGGACGCGCTCTCCCGTCTGCATGACGGCCGCGCGGGCGGCCGGGTTTCCCGCGACCGCGTCGATGAGCGGGTGGTCGAGGCGCCTCGCGTCGGCTGCCATGGCGGGGCCGACCTCGGCGAAGGAGGACACGACGAGGCGCGGCGCGACGTGGAACCACGGGAGGTGGGTGGTGAGCCCGCGCAGGCGATCGATCACGGGTTGCGGCTTGAAGACGCCGTTCGTGATGGCGAGCGCGACGAACGCCTCCGCGTCGAGCGTGATCTGGAACTGCTCGCGCAGCTCGCGGGCGAGCGCCGGGTTGAGGAAGGGCTGCCCCTTGAGCTTCAGCTCGAAGTCGCGGCCGTAGCGACGAATGGCGAGGGGACGGAGCAGCACCGGCGAGAGGAACTCCTGTCCCGCGTTGCGCCAGGATGCCAACCCGATGGCCAGGTGCACCGACTCGATGCCGCGCACCGAGCGCAGCTCGATGCCCTTCTGCGTGATCTCCGCCGCCGCGAGCTTCGCATTGCGGAGCGCGAGCTCGTCGCGGATGAGGCTCGACAGCAGGGTCGACTTGCCCGTGATGAACTGCGGCAGGCCGCCCGGATGCGTCGTCGAGAGTTCGATGCGGGTGCGCGGCGTGTCGACGAAGCGCACGAGCGGCGAGCGTCCGCCGATCTCGGCGAGCTCACCGTGCCAGCGCCGCCACGCCGGCTCGGCCACGTTGCCGGCGACGAGGCCGGGGTCGCCGAGGCTGAGGCCGTCGGGGCTCGTGATGTCCTGTCGCATGGGGTCCGGGGTCAGAAGGTCGGCTGCGGCATCCGTCTCGCGTTCGAGGATCTCATCCTCGTCATTGTTCCGATCGAGCCGCCACACAGGGACACCATACGTCGGATCGCGCGCATTCCCGGGAGCATCGCCGGTCGTCGTGGCGTTCGGATACCCCTGGGGTATGGGTTATCGTCGTCGGATGCCGCACGACGCCGCCCCCGCCGAAGTCCACGCCATCGCCGACGCCCACATCCTCGACGTGCGCGAGTCGCACGAGCTCGAGCAGGCGCGCGTGGAGGGAGCCCAGCACATTCCGCTCGGCTCGCTCGTCGAACGGCTCGCCGAGGTGCCGCGCGACCGTACCGTCTACGTCATCTGCCACGTCGGCGGGCGCAGCGCGCAAGCGGCGCAGTTCCTCGAGTCGAACGGCATCGACGCCGTCAACGTCAGCGGCGGGATCGTCGCCTGGTACCGTGCCGGTCTGCCGGTGACGCTCGGCCAGGACGCATGACCGACGCGGCCGACGACGCCCAGCGCCGCATCGCGAACCGGCTGAAGCGCGCCCGCGGACAGCTGACCGCCGTCATCGACGCCGTCGAGGCGGGCGAGGACTG
>JAPSJU010000346.1 GCA_031178025.1 Agromyces sp.
CGCGCGGCGGGTCGCGGCAGGGTCGCTCCGCTCCGGTCGAGCGCGTGTCGGCGTCGCGACTCGTGGCGTTCGACGTGCTCGAGGCGGTGCGGCGCGATGAGGCGTACGCCAACCTGCTGCTCCCGGGGCGCATCCGCCGCGCGGGGCTGGACCGGGCCGATGCGGGGCTCGCGACCGAGCTCACGTACGGCACCCTGCGGCTCCTGGGGTACTACGACCGCGTGATCGAACTCGCTGCCGGACGATCGACGACCGCCATCGATCCCGGCGTGCTCGACGTGCTGCGGCTCGGCGCCCACCAGTTGCTCGCCACGCGGGTGCCGACGCACGCCGCGGTGTTCGAACAGGTGGCGCTCGCCCGCCGCATCGCGCCGAAGGCGGCGGGGTTCGTCAACGCGGTGCTCCGCACGATCTCCCGCACCTCGCCCGAGACGTGGCGCGAGCTCGTGGCGGCCGAGGCCAGAGGTGAGGATGAGCGGCTCGCGCGCCTCGAGAGCCACCCCAAGTGGATCGTGCGCGCATTCCGGTCGGCGCTCGAGCGCGAGGGACGCGCCGACGAGCTCGTCGCCCTGCTGGTGGCCGACAACGCCTCGCCTCGGGTCAACCTGGCGGTGCTGGCGGGAGCGGCTGACGCGGCCGCTGCGCTCGACGGCTTCCACCCCGACCGGTATTCGCCGATCGGCGCCGTGGTCGACGATCCGATCGCGGCCGCCGAGGCATCGGACGGCCGCATCCGCATCCAGGACGAGGGATCGCAGCTGGCGGCGCTCGCCCTCACCCGCGCCGAGCCCGTGCGAGCGGGGGAGCGCTGGCTCGATCTCTGCGCCGGTCCGGGCGGGAAGACGGCGGTGCTCGCCGCCGAGGCCCTCGCCGCCGGCGCGTCGCTCGTCGCGAATGAACTCGTGCCCGCGCGCGCCGAGCTCGTGCGGAAGGCGATCGCCGGGGTTCCGATCGACGTCGAGGTGCACGTCGGCGACGGCCGGGAGATCGACGCCGAGGCGCTCGGCGCGCCGGGCGGCTTCGACCGCATCCTGCTCGACGCCCCGTGCACGGGACTCGGCGCGCTCCGTCGCCGACCGGAGGCCCGGTGGCGGAAGCAGCCCGCGGACGTGGCGGAGCTCACGCGCCTGCAGGGCGAGTTGTTCGACGCGGCCGTGCGCGCGCTCGCTCCGGGAGGCCTGCTCGCGTACGTGACGTGCTCACCGCACACCGCCGAGACGCACGGCGTCCTCCGCGCTGCGCTCGAACGCTGGGGCGGGATCGTGGATCAGGTCGACACCCGAGGCGCGGTGCAGGGGCTCGCGCGGCATCCGCTCGAGCTCGCGGGAGACGACTCGACGGTGCAGCTCTGGCCGCATCGTCACGGCACCGACGCGATGTTCATCGCGCTCGTGCGGCGGCGGGTGCCGGACGGCGCAACCGACGCTCGATAGGGTGGCAGCATGACGACGCGGATCAACCCGAGCATCCTCGCGGCCGATTTCGCGAACCTCGAGCGCGAGCTCGGACGCATCGCCGACGCCGACCTCGTGCACGTGGACATCATGGACAACCACTTCGTGCCGAACCTCACGTTCGGACTGCCGATGGTGGAGCGGCTCCAGCAGGTCACGCCCATCCCGCTCGACGTGCACCTCATGATCGACGACCCCGATCGCTGGGCGCCGGCGTATGCCGAGGCGGGGGCGTTCTCGGTCACGTTCCATGCCGAGGCCGCCGCCGACCCCGTCGCGCTGGCACGGCGGCTCCGGGCCATCGGCGCACGGGCCGGCATCGCGCTGAAGCCGGGAACCGGGGTCGAGCCGTACCTCGGCCTCCTGCCCGAGTTCGACCAGGTGCTCGTGATGACGGTCGAGCCCGGCTTCGGCGGACAGTCGTTCATGCCGGAGACGATGCCCAAGCTCCGGCGCGCCGCCGAGGCCGTGCGCAGGGCAGGGCTCGACGTCTGGCTGCAGGTCGACGGCGGCATCACGGCCGACACGATCGGGATCGCCGCCGAGGCGGGCGCCGACACGTTCGTCGCCGGCTCGGCCGTGTTCGGCGGCGAGGTGCCCGCCGAACGCATCGCCGCGCTTCGCGAGGCAGCGTCGGCGCACACGCATTCCGCGGTCGGCGGCACCGGTAGTCTGGACGGGTGAAGACCTTCGACGACCTCTTCGTCGAGCTCCGCGAGAAGGCCCGCACCCGCCCAGAGGGTTCCGGCACCGTGCGCGAGCTCGACTCGGGCGTGCACGGCATCGGCAAGAAGATCGTCGAAGAGGCCGCAGAGGTCTGGATGGCGGCGGAGTACCAGAGCGACGACGAGACGGCGGAGGAGATCTCCCAGCTGCTCTACCATCTGCAGGTGCTCATGATCGCGAAGGGGCTCTCGCCCGTCGACGTGTATCGACATCTCTGATCGCGCCCCATGACCGATCAGAACGCCAGACACGAAAGCCAGGACATGCTCCGTATCGCCGTGCCCAACAAGGGCTCGCTCGCCGAGATCGCCGCGCA
>JAPSJU010000347.1 GCA_031178025.1 Agromyces sp.
GTCGACGCGCCCAAACCGTCGAGGGCCGAGCGCCGCGCTGCGGCATCCGGCTACGACGTCTCCGACGAGCCGAAGCGTCGCGCACCGTGGGGATGCCTCGTGAGCGTCGTGATCGTCGCCGCACTCGTCGGAGCGGCGTACTTCTTCCTGCAGGGCCCCATCAGCGCCGTCATCGAGCGATTCGCGCCCGCCGAGGACTTCGAAGGCGCCGGCACCGGCGAGCTCGTCTTCATGATCAACGCCGGCGACACCGGATCGGACATCGCCACGAACCTCGTCGACGAGGGGGTCACCGCCTCGTACGACGCGTTCTACGACCTGCTGCTCGAGCAGGAGCCGGAGCCCGAGTTCCATCCGGGCGCGTACCTCCTCGCCGAGGAGATGAGTGCGCAGTCGGCACTCGACGCACTGCTGGACCCGGCGAAGAAGCTCGAGAACACCTTCGTCATCCCCGAGGGGACGTGGGCGAAGGATGCGCTCGAGCTGGCCGCCGCCGGATCCGCCGTCCCCGTCGAGGAGCTGGTGGCGGCAGCGGCGAACCCGCAGGCACTCGGACTGCCGCCCGAGGCGACGAGCGTCGAGGGGTTCCTGTTCCCTGCGACGTACACCTTCGCCCCCGGGGTGACCGCTGCCGAGCTCGTGAAGATGATGGTGGATCGCTCCCTCCAGGCGCTCGACGAGGCGGGCGTCGCTCCCGAGCAGCGGTGGCGCACGATCATCAAGGCGTCGCTCATCGAACGCGAGGCGGGCATCGCGGAGGACTTCTACCGGGTGTCGCGGGTGATCGAGAATCGCCTCGACCCGGCGCAGTTCGAGAGCGGGCTCCTGCAGTTCGACTCCACCGTGCACTACGGCGTCGGTGACGACTCGGTCGTCACGACGACGGACGCCGAGCGCTCCGACCCGGCGAACCCGTACAACACGTACGTGCACCCCGGACTGCCGCCCGGACCCATCGGCAACCCGGGCGACCTCGCCATCGACGCCGCCGTCAATCCTGCCGACGGGCCATGGCTCTACTTCGTCACCGTGAACCTCGACACCGGCGAGACGGTCTTCTCCGCGACGCTCGAGGAGCACGAAGCGGCGGTCGAGCGCTTCCTCGCGTGGCTCGCCGAGCACCCCGAGTACGGTGGCTGACGCCGCGCGGCGGCTCGCGGTGCTGGGGTCGCCGATCTCGCACTCGAAGAGCCCGGCGCTGCATCGCGCCGCGTACGGGCGGCTCGGGCTCGACTGGGAGTACACGGCGGTCGAGATGGACGGCGCACGCCTCGAGACCTTCCTCGACGGGCTCGACGGGTCATGGCGTGGACTGTCGCTCACCATGCCGCTGAAGCAGGACGTGCTGCCCCTCCTCGACGAGGTCGACGAGCCGGCGAGGCTCACCGGCGCGGCGAACACCGTGCTCTTCGACGGCGGCGGGCGACGCGGGTTCAACACCGATGTCGGCGGCATCGTGCGCACGCTCCGGGAGACCGGGCTCGACCGGGTGACGCGGGGAGTGCTCATCGGCGGGGGAGCGACGGCCGCGTCGGCCCTGGCCGCGATGGCGGAGCTCGGCGCCTCCGGGGTGCATGTGCTCCTGCGTCGGCCTGACGCGGCACGAGCGCTCATCGAGCTGGGCTCGACCCTCGGCGTCGAGGTGCAGGCGGCGCCCGTCGCCGGGCTCGCCACCGCCGAGCACGCCGACCTGGTCGTGAGCACCGTTCCCGGCGGCACGGAGCTCGGCAGCGAGGCATCCGCCGCCCTCGTCCACGGAGCGGTGCTGCTCGACGTCGCCTACTCGCCATGGCCGACCGCGCTCGCGGCGCAGTGGCTCGACGCGGATGGCACGGTCGTGCACGGCCTCGGGATGCTCCTGCACCAAGCGCTGCTCCAGGTGCGGATCTTCGTGACGGGCGATCCGACGCGACCGCTGCCGGATGAGGCCGGCGTGCTCGCCGTCATGCGCGATTCGCTCTGATCCGCCTGTGGAAGGATAGGAGCATGCTCCGTTGGCTCACCGCCGGAGAGTCGCACGGCCCCGAGCTCGTCGCGATCCTCGAGGGTCTTCCCGCCGGTATCCCCGTTTCGCTCGACGCCATCCGCGCCGACCTCGCCCGCCGCAAGCTGGGCTACGGTCGTGGTGCCCGCATGAAGTTCGAACAGGACGAACTCGCCATCTCCGGCGGCGTGCGGCACGGCGAGAGCATCGGCAGCCCGATCGCCCTGCGCATCGGCAACACCGAGTGGCCGAAGTGGCAGGAGGTGATGAGCCCCGAGCCCGTCGATCCCGCGCGGCTCGGCCGCGGCCGGGGGGCGCCGCTCACGCGCCCTCGCCCGGGTCACGCCGATCTCGTCGGCATGCAGAAGTACGGCTTCGAGGAGGCCCGTCCCGTGCTCGAGCGCGCGAGTGCGCGCGAGACCGCGGCGCGGGTGGCGCTCGGAGCCGTCGCACGCGGCTTCCTCGCCGAACTCGGCATCAGACTCGTCTCGCACACGATCGC
>JAPSJU010000057.1 GCA_031178025.1 Agromyces sp.
TGCAGGTGAACCTGGTCTGGTCGCCCTCGACCGGCGTGACCCGCGAGGAGATCCCCCCGATCCCCTCCGAGATCGCGGCGCTCATGCGCGACGTCTCCACGGCGGGCAAGCTCGTCGAGTAGCCGGGTCGGCCGCGCCGGACGCCCCGATCGACATGATCTGCGGGCGCCCGGCACGGCCTGCGGTGCATCGCGGAAGGTGCTACCCCTTCACGGTCACCTTGAGCGGGGCCGTCGAGGTCGCGCCCTTCGAGTTCGAGAGGACTCCCACGTACTCGTGCACGCCGTTCCCGAGGCCGCGAATGTCCACGACTGCCTCCTGAAGGTCGGGGCTCGACGGGTCCAGCTCTTGCGTCGCGACGAGCACGCCGTTCTCGTAGAGCTGGTACAGCGACGCGTTCTCGCCCTTCTTCAGGGTCATGGTGATCCGGAAGTCGCCATCCTTCGCATCTTTCGTCGAAAGCTTGGCCTTGGCCGGCGGCGCCGTCGCACCGTCGGGGACAGCCGACACCATGACCGTGAAGGTCGTGGTGAGCGCCTGGCCGTCGACCACCGCGGAAACGGTGACCGTCCGCTCGCCCGGCTCCGATGCGTCGAACCCGCTCAACTCGTACGCGCCGGGCTCCAGCGCGACGATCGTGTCGTTCGAGTAGCGAGCGCCGACCTCGAGCCCGGCCGGGTCGAACGCGTCGCCGACGGTGTACGACGTCTTGGTCGGCGCGGCCGTCACCTCGATGCCGGTCACCGTGACCGACGGCTCACCCGTGGTCGACACGTCGAGCACGAGCGGCGCGAACGCGATCCAGTCGAGATTCGGCGCGCTACCGGTGACGTTGCCCAACGTCAGGGCGCCCGCGTCGCTGGCGAGTTCGAGCGGCATCGTGTGGGTCCAGAACCCCTTCCAGGAGTAGTTGTGCCGGAACGCTCCACGCGTCGTCTCACCCCCGGCCTCGGTCACGTCGAGGAACCGGGTGATGACGTCGGTGTTGTACGCGTGGCCGGTGTTGCGCTCCGCGTTGGCATAGCGCACGACGAGGTTGTACGAGCCGGCGTGAACTCCCGACGGACGCTGCACCTGCGCGATGCTGCCGGCGCTGCCGCCCAGCCACCCCACCTGCGTGCCCGACACGTTCGTCGGCTGGGAGACGCTCTCGACGCGGGCTCCACCGCTCAGCGACACGACGGCGGCGTCCTCCATCTCGATCCGGCTGATCGCGGTGTCGCCGTCAGCCGCCCGAGTCGACGTGAGCGCTGAGAGCTCGATGCCCTCGGCCGAGCCGACCACGATCTCGTTGATGCCGGCCTCGACGTGCACTCGAGCCGTCGATGTCCACGTGCCCGCTCGCTCGGTGGCAAGCCCCGAGATCGCACGGCCGTTGAGCTCGAGACCCAGGGTCGCCGCGCCGCCGCTGCGATACGCGACGGCGAGATCGACGTAGCCGGTCTCGCGGGCCGAGACGTAGAACGTCGCCGTGTCGTCGCCCGAGAGCTGCACCGAGCCGTCGGGCACGTCGGCACCGTAGTTGACGACACCACCCGAGAGGCGCGCCAGGTTGGCGGGATAGGTCGTGGCATCCGGCCCATCGACACGCGTGAGGTCGAACTTGTCGAGCGAGATGTCGGATCCGGGCAGCCTCGTCACGCCATCCGCACTCATGCGCAGCGACAGCTCGTGCGTACCCGCCTCGAGCGCGACGAGCGTCTCTGCACGACCGCGATAGTTCCAGGCGAACCCGGCCTCGTAGTTCACGGTCGCGGCGTGCGTGCCATCGACGAAGAGCGCATGCGAGCCCGGGCCGATGGCTGGGCCGTTCACGCCGGCGGTCACCCCGAATCGGTATGTGCCGGTCGTCGGCACCTCGACCGTCCACGTGAGTGCCGACGTGGCCTTGTTGGTGCTGCCCACGTCGCGCTGGTTCGACGCCGCGAACGTCCACGCGTCGCCCATCGACTGGGTGTAGGCGACGACGTCACGCAGAGCGGTGTTCTCGGCCTCGACGGTCGCTCGCCAGGTCGAGTCGATCACGGGCTGCTCAGCGAGCGCGGGCGTGATCACGACCTGGTAGGCGGAGAGGCGATCGTCGTTCGGCACCGTGAGGTCGAGTGCACCGTCGACCAGGCTGGCTCGCTCGGCGACCACGACGCGAGGCGCCTGCGCCTCGCCCTCCTGTCCGGTCCACTCCGTCTCGCGCACCTGGATGTCGACCGTGTCGCCGAAGACCGCGGGGTCGAGGCCGGCGAGGTCGAGTCGCACGTCACGCCCGCCGCCACCGAACAGCACCGTGGCTTGCGACTTCGATGCGTCGAGCGTGGCGATCCCCTGCACGGTGTCGACGACGTTGAGCCCGGGCGGTGTCAGTTGGACGGTGTCGCCGGTGAGATCGCCGTACCACTTGAGCAGCCACCACGCGCCGTTCGCGGCGTTCGACTTGGCCATGTTGTCGTTGAGGTTGCCCGCGTACGTCCAGTAGGCGGTCTGGGCGTCGACCTTCTCGTCTTCGAACATCGACAGCCACTGCACCAGCTGACCCGGCACCGACATGTCCCGTCGCATGGCGTATTCGGTGATGTTGACCGGGAGTGGCTCGATGCCGAGGTCGCGCTCGATCTGGCGGTACGCGTCCAAGTGAGAGCGGAAGGTGGCAAGGTTGTTGATGCCGAGCTCGTGCCACGTGAACATGTCGGGCACGACATCATGCTCGACCGCGAACGCGAGGATCTCCCTCGTGCGCTCGCCGCGCCATCCGGTGTCGCCCATTCCGGCGATCCGCGCCTCGGGGTAGACCGACTTGATCGTCTCGTAGGCGGCCTTCCAGTCCTGCAGGAAGGTGGACTTCATCGTCGCCCAGTTCCCGTACCAGTTCCCGCCGTCGGGCTCGTTGAACGGCACGAACACGTACTGTTCGGGGTAGGCCGACTCCTCGACGATGCTCGTGACGACCGTGCGGACGATGTCGAGGTAGGTGTTGAAGTCCGCAGGTCGCCGGCCGCCGTTGTACGACCAGTCGGGGTAGTAGTCCTGGATGTTCACCATCAGGTACTCGCCACCGTTGCGGAAGAAGGCGTCTTCCACCTCGAGCGGGTCGCCGTTCGGATGCTGCGCCCCATGGGGCGCCTTCTGCGTGACGTTGAGCGGGCGCGCGCCGGCGATGATCGCATCGGTCGGGACGCCCTCGTCGCTCAGCCCGTAGAGCATGCCGGATGCCCCGCCGCGGAACTCCCCCGTCGGCTGGGCGAAATCGACGGCGATGACGTCGACCTCAGCGGCCGACGCGGGCGCGACCGCCAGCATCGTCGAGCCGACGGCGGCGATGACCGCAGCCGCGAGCGCGGTCATGGTCGAGGTGCGACGCCTGGACCGCGGCGGGCGGGCCTCGCGGGGCGGGTGGACGTGGTGTTGGCGCATGCGTGCACTCCTTCGTGCTCTTCGCCGGTTCCGGCGAGCACCCCGACGCGTCGGGGCAGGGTGGGTGGGTGGGGGTGATGCTTTGTGTGGCCGATCCTCCGGCCGATGGAGCTGGTACGAACGGGAGGGGTGGGGCAGCTGCTCGTCGTGCGTTGCAGCTGCCCCGACGTGCTGGGAACGTCGTCGCGGATCACTCGAAGAGCGCGTTGACCTGGTCGTTCGCGTCCGACAGCGTGGCAGGGTCTCCGGTCCCGTTGAGGAACGACTGGATCGCCGCGGTCACCGTGTCGTTCACCTCCGACCAGTGGTCGGCGATGGGCAGCAACGCCGTCGTACCCTCGTCCACCTGCACGGTGAAGCCCGAGACATCCCAGCCCTTCTCGGCGAACGCCTCGTTGGCCTTCTCGGTCGAGGACTTGATGGCCGGGAAGACGACGGCCGACTCCGCGATCACGTCCTGGCAGTCGGTCGAACCGAGGTACTTCACCCACTCCCACGCGGCGTCCGGGTTCTTCGTACCCGACCAGATGCCGTCGGAGAGGCCGTTGAACAGGCTCGCGCGGGAACCACTGGGGCCGACGGGCGTCGGGGCGACCTTCGTCGGCACGTCGTCCTGACCCAGGTACGACCCGTTCATCCAGCTCCCGTCGGTGACGGTCGCGTAGCGCCCGGCGAGGTATCCGTTGAGCGGATCCTGCTCGGACAATGCGATGTCGACCGTCGGCATGTAGCCCTTCTCCTGGAGGCTGCGATACCACTCGAGCGTTTCCGCGAGCTTGGCGTCGCCGAAGGCGAACTCGGTGGTCCACGGCGTCGTGTCGCCGTAGTACCAGTCGTTGCCGAGTGCGTAGGGCGCCCACGTCTGCTGGCCCGACGCGTTCAGGCCGTTGCCGCTGAGCGCGAGCCCGTAGACCGCCACGTTGTTCTTGTCGAACCCGGGCTCGCTGCCGCGCACACCGTTCACGTCGACGGTCAGCGCGGCGATCGCCTGCTCGAAGGAACCCCCTTCAGTCGGGTTCCACTCGAGGTTCGCGAGCTGCTCGGAAGTGAGTCCTGCGTCTGCGGCCATCTGTTCGTTGTAGAACAGGGCGACGGTGTCGAAGTCCTTGGGCAGGCCGTAACGCTCACCGTCCTGGTCATGCCAGAGGTCGGCGAGTCCGTCCTGGTAGATGTCGAGGTCGATGCCGTCCGCTTCGATGCGGTCGGAGATGCCGAGCAGCTGCCCCTGTGAGACGAACTCGGGGAAGTACGAGAGGTGGTCGGCGAAGACATCCGGCGCGGTCGCTGACGCGAAGCCCGTGGTGAGACCCTGCCAGTAGTCGGCCCAGCCGTACTGTTCGATCGTGACGTGGACGCCGGACTGCTCCTCGAAATCGTCGGCGCACTGCTGATAGGCCGGCTGCTGGTTCGAATCCCAGAGCCAGTAGGTGATCGAGGCTGCCTCGTCACCGGTGGGCTGCGCGCTGCATCCGGTGAGGACGAGCGGGATGGCCGCGATGCCCGCGAGTCCGCTCAGCGCGAGCCTCCGGGTTCGTGATCGGTGCGTCATTGCATGGGTCCTTTCGGTGGGGGTGTGGGAACAGTGCTCGCACGGGGCGCTTGTGGCGGCCTCATTTCGTGCCGGAGTAGCCGAGGTTGTCGATGAGTCGTCGGCCCAGGAGGAGGAAGAGGATGAGCACCGGCACTGCCGCAATGAGCGTCGCCGCCATCAGGCCGGCCCAGTCCGGCCCCGTCTGCGGCGTCTGCGAACGGAAGATGCCGAGCGCGACGGTGAGGACTCGTGCTTCGTCGCTGCGGCCGACGAGCAGCGGCCAGAAGTACTCGCCCCACGCCGTGATGAACGTGAGCAAGGCGAGCGTGAACAGCGGCGTTCGCGACATCGGGAGGACGATGCCGAAGAAGATGCGGGCATGCCCAGCACCGTCGAGCCTCGCCGCCTCCTCGACCTCGTGGTTGATGCCGAGGAAGAACTGCCTCATGAAGAACACGGCGAACGGTGTCATGAAGAGGAACGGCAGGATGATGCCCGGGAGCGTGTTCAGGAGACCGAGGTCCCTGATGAGCACGAAGTTCGGCAGCTGCACGAAGATCGGCGGCACCATCAGGGCGGTCAGGAAGATGAAGAAGACCACGTCGCGCCCCGGCCAGTGCAGCCTCGCGAAGGCATATGCGGCGAGGGAGCTGAAGAACACCTGTCCTGCCGTGATGGCCGACGCCACGATCATGGAGTTGCGGAGGTAGAGCCAGAAGTCGAGCGTGCCGCTGCTGCCGCCGTCGGCGGCGATCTCCTCTGGGGTCGCGAGGCCGAGCACTCGTCGGAATCCACCCCAGCTGAATTCCGCCGGCAGGGGGTTGCCAGGGTCCAGGAACAGCGCCGAATTGCTGGAGAAGGCGGTGCGGAGCATCCAGTAGAAGGGGAACAGGGTGATCACCATGACGAGCGCCAATGCGATCCACGCCACGACCCGCCCCGGTCGGATGCGGCGGCCGCGAGGTCGCGGCCGAGGGGTCTGGCTTATCGGGGCGCTGGAGACGGGCAGACCTTGGAGCGTGCCGGTCATGCGAGGTCCGATCGGTTGGAGCGCAGCAGTCTGAGCTGGATGAAGGCGACGACGGCCAGGACGACGAGCAGGAACACCGAGAGTGCTGACGCGTAGCCGAGATCGAAGCGCTGGAACGCCTGCTGGTAGATGTAGTAGTAGATGACGCGGGTGGCGTCGACGGGTCCGCCTTCCGTCGTCACCGCGACCGTGTCGAAGATCTGGAATGATCCGACAACCGTGATGACGAGCACGAGGGCCATGACCGGCCTGAGCAACGGCAGCGTGATGCTGCGGAACATGCGCGCTTCGCTCGCACCGTCGATGGCGCCTGCCTCGTAGAGCTCCTTGGGAATGGTCTGCAGCCCCGCGAAGATGAGCAACGCGGTGTACCCGACGTGCCGCCAGACATTGATGAGCGCGATGGTGGGAATCGCGGTCGCTTCGTTTCCGAAGAAGGCCATCCGATCGAGGCCGATGGTGTCGATGATCACGTTCACGACGCCGGTGGAGTAGTCGAACATCCAGAACCAGACCAGCGCGACGACGACGTTGGCGACGAGGTAGGGCAGCAGGACGATTCCTCGGATCACCACCGACTGCGTGAGCCGATGCATGAGCACGGCGATGCCGACGGCGAGCACGGTCTGCACTGCGATGTTGATGAAGACGTACTCGAGCGTGACGAGCAGCGAATTCCAGAACAGCGGGTCGGCGAACATGCGCGTGTAGTTCTCGAGGCCGATGAACTCGCCGGCGCCGATGAGGTTCTGATCGGTGAAGCTGAACCAGATCCCCCGGAGCGTCGGCACGAGGAAGAACACGATGAAGCCCAGTGCGGCCGGCCCGATGAACACGAGCGCCACCCGGAAATCGTTGCGCGGACGCTTGCCGCGCGGCGACGTCGTCCGCGACGGGCCCGTGGCCGTCGAGCGGGTGGGCACCGGTCGCCGCGTCATCGCCGGGGCGCTCATCGGATGATCTCCACGTGAAGGAGTGCTGCGGTGTCGGGATCCAGGGCAGGGATCTGCACGCCGACGTTCCCAAGGGCCGCCCCGGTCAGCTCCAGGCCGTCGCGCCACCAACGAGGATGCACCCGCGGGTCGAACGGATCACGCGGTGTCGGCCCGGCGGGTCTGACGCGATAGCGCAGTGACGACTGAAGCCCGGGAAGGCGGACGCGTCCGGCCGGCCACGTCACGTGCCGATCCCGCAGGGTCACCAGGTACAGGGCCTCCGTCGCATCGGCGCTCACGGCGCCGTGCAACCAGAGATCGCCCTGCTCCAGCGACCGCCGCACCGTTCGACCGGTGTGCACGAGGGCGCGGTGCGCCTTGTAGAAGTCGACCCACAGCGCGAGGTCGTCGAGTTCGGCGGGGGTCGCCTCGGAGAGGTTCCACTCGATACCGAGATGGCCGAATACCGCGGTCGCGGCCCGGAAGTCAAGGTCGAGCCGACGACCTGTGGTGTGCGCACGATCCGCGCCGATGTGACTGCCGACGAGTTCAGGCGGCAGGAGCTGCGCGGTCCACCGCTGAATCTGCTGGCGCTCCCGCGCGTCGATGCAGTCGGATGCCCAGACCCGGTCGGTGCGCTCGAGGATCTCGAGGTCGATCCGGGCGCCGCCGGACGAGCACGATTCGATCTCCAGGGACGGGCAGGCGGCCCTGATGTCATCGAGCATGCGGTAGGTCGCGAGCGTCTGCTCGTGAACTCCGGCGCGGCCGGTGCGCGTGGAGCCGGCGTCGACGAGATCGCGATTGTGGTCCCATTTGATGAAGTCGATCCCGAGGTCGCGCACGAGGCCGACGATGCTCGAGCGCACGTGCTCGAAAGCGCCCGGCTGGGTCAGGTCCAGCACCTGCTGGTGGCGGGCCTCGACCGGCATCCGGCCCGGCACCTGAAGAATCCACTCGGGGTGGGCTCGTGCGAGGTCGGAATCCGTATTCACCATCTCGGGCTCGAACCAGAGGCCGAACTCCATGCCGAGGGCCTTCACATGCTGCACGAGCGAGTGCAGGCGGCCGTCGCCCCAGACATCCTGCGAGACATGCCAGTCGCCGAGCCCTGCGGTGTCGTCGCGACGAGCTCCGAACCATCCGTCGTCCAGCACGAAGCGCTCGACGCCGACACGTGCCGCGAGATCGGCGAGGGCCATGAGCCGCTGGAGGTCGTGGTCGAAGTACACCGCCTCCCAGACGTTCATCACGACCGGACGGGCGCTGTTCGGGTGCGATCCGCGGGCTCGGAGGTAGTCGTGGAAGCGCGAGGCGAGGTCGTCGAGTCCGGACGCGTGCACGGCGTAGAGGAATGGGGCACGGTAGACCTCGCCGGGTCCGAGCTCGACCTCACCGGGCAGCAGCAGCTCGCCTCCGACGAGCAGGCGTTCGCCGCTGAAGGTCCGCTCTGCAGCAACGCGATGATTGCCGCTGAAGGCCACGTGCAGCCCCCACACCTCACCACGATCGAAGTCGAATCCAGGCTCTCCCGCCATCAGCACGGTCGCTGCATCCGCGCCGGTGCGACCGTGGCGCCCCTCTCGCACGTGGGCGCCGACGCTGAACGGGCGGCGCTGCGGTACTCGCTCCTTCGCCCAGCGACCGGCGAAGTCGAGCAACTCGTCGGCTGACGTCGGCACGGGAAGGGCCAGATTGAGGGCATCGACGGTGTATGCGCTCGCTCCGAGATTGGTCACACTGGCGCGGGTGCGCAGCACACCGCTGGGGAGGAGCTGGATCTCGAGGCCGAGACGCAGAGCGGCCTCCAGGTCGTCGGCGACGATCGAGACCGAGCCGCCCATCCCAGCAGCGTCGAGCACATCGACGGACGTGGGCGTGAACCGCGGCGACCAGGCGCGCCCGGCGCGGTGACCACTGAGCCCAGGTGTGCCCGTCCAGCCCGTCCATGCCTCGGGCAGGATCGAGACCGTAACACCGGCATCCACGCCATTCGTCGCGAGCGGCGGTTTCGAGGCCAGATCGAGGTCGGCGAGGCCTCGCTCATCCAGCGGCCCTGGATCCGCTCCCCAGTGAACGACCACCGGGAGCGTCTGCGTCGGCAGGTGGAGCACGAGAGCGGTGCCCTGGGCGGCCAGCCGAACCACATTCGGCCACTTCGCCCCCTCGTCGTTGGTCTCGACCTCCTCGACCACAGGCAAACTCATTGACTCGCTCCGTACCACTTCGTCGGACCTGCGGGACGCAAGTTCTGCAAACGTTGGTCAGGACGGTAACACGACCGCCGCCTTCACTGCAAACGTCGGTCAAATCCATGACAAAGCGCGTCGACCGGATCGAGAACCGCACCGAACGTACGAGGACCGATCCGGGTGGTTACGCGCGAGGCGGGACGTCCGCGCTCTCGCGGATGACGAGTCGGGGTGTCGCCGCGGAGTCCTCCGGCGGTGTTCCGGTTTCGATCCATTTCTCGAGCAACTCGAAGGTGCGACGACCGAGACCAGTGAAGTCCTGCGCCACCGTCGAGAGCGCGGGCAGCCACATCTGTGCGAACGGCTGGTCGTCGAAGCCGACGAGGCTGACGTCCTCGGGCACTCGACGTCCGTGTTCCTGCAGCGCACGCGCCACGCCGATCGCGAGCTCATCGTTTCCGCAGAGCACCGCTGTCACATCATGGTCGTCGACGATGGCTTGCGCTGCGTCGTACCCGGAAGTCGGGTGATACCCGGCACGGATGATCTCCGGCACGGGCGCACCCGCCGCTTCGAGGGCATGGCGCCAGCCCCAGGCTCGTCCACTGCGCGCGCGGGTCGCCGGGATGGCGATGTGATGCACGGTTCGATGTCCGAGGGACAACAGGTACTCGGTCGCGGCCTTTCCGCCCTCGAAGTCGTCGAGGAAGGCATGGGGGCGCGACGTGCGACGGCGAGGTGCGCCGGCCGCTGCAACCACGGGAACGGTGGCGGGCAGCGCATCGAGCGTGGCGACGCCGACTGCGTCGAACTCGATCACGATCACCCCGGCGAGCGGCTGGGACATCACGAGATCGATTGCGCGAGCGATGTCGCCTTGATCGCCCGATTCGACGACTGCGATCACCACGACATATCCGGCTGCACGCGCAGCCTCCTCGATGCCCTGGAGCGTCGCAGCGTACCCGTACCTGATGGTGTTCCTGGCGAGCACGGCGATCGTCGACCTGCGACCGCTGACCAGCGCCTGTGCGGCCGCGTTGGGTCGGTAACCGAGTTCCTCCACAGCCGCCATCACCTTGGCGTGGACTCGCGGGCTCACCGGCGTCCGACCGGTGAGGGCACGGGAAACGCTGGAGACGCTGACACCCGCGCGCGCGGCGACGTCAGCCAGCACCGGCGGTGTGTGGTCGCTGTTCACGCTTTGCAGAGTAGCGTGCGGTCATTCGGCGGACCGCTCGACGTGCGCGTCGCCGAACCGAATCCAGCACCGACCGAGGTTCGCCACCCATCGACGAGCGCGACCGGCAACGTCTCTCGAGCTCTGCGCGACGGAAGCAGCCGCCGAGAGCCGACCGACTGGACGTTCGCCACCTACGATGATCGGATGTCGCTGTTCGACCACCTCGGAATCACCGTCGCCGACCTGCCCCGCTCCATCGCCCAGTTCGACCCGGTGATGCAGGCGCTCGGCTGTACACGACAGGATGCCGCCGAGTC
>JAPSJU010000348.1 GCA_031178025.1 Agromyces sp.
GCTTCGACCATGACGCGGACCATGGGCTCCGTGCCCGAGGGCCGGAGGAGCACCCGGCCCGAGTCACCCAGCTCCGACTCCACGTTCGCCACGGCGGCCGCGATCTCGGCGTCGTCGCCGAGCGCATGGTGGTCGACGCCGCGTACGTTGACGAGCACCTGCGGGTACACCGTCATGACCGACGCGAGCTCCGCGAGGGACTTGCCGGTTCGCGCCATCTCGGCCGCGAGGTGCAGGCCGGTGAGCACGCCGTCGCCCGTCGTGGCGAACTCGGTCATGATGACGTGGCCGGACTGCTCGCCTCCGAGCGCCAGGCCCTCGGCCGCGAGGGCTTCGAGCACGTAGCGATCGCCCACCTTGGTCTCGATGACGCGAATGCCGCGCTCGGCCATCGCCCGACGCAGGCCGAGGTTCGACATCACGGTCACCACGAGCGTGTCATCCGTGAGGACGCCCCGGTCGTGCATCGACACGGCGAGGATGGCCATGATCTTGTCGCCGTCGACGATCTCGCCCCGCGCGTCGACCGCGAGGCAGCGGTCGGCGTCGCCGTCGTGGGCGATGCCGAGGTCCGCACCGTGCTCGAGGACCGCGGCCTGCAGGTACTCGAGGTGCGTCGATCCGACTCCGTCGTTGATGTTCATGCCGTCGGGATCGGCGCCGATGACCGTCACCGTCGCCCCCGCGTCGCGGAACGTCTCGGGAGAGACGCCGGCTGCGGCACCGTGGGCGCAGTCGAGCACCACGTGGAGGCCGTCGAGGCGATTCGGCATCGTGCCGAGCAGGTGCACGACGTAGCGGTCCTCGGCGTCGGCGAAGCGGCGGATGCGTCCGACGCCGTCGCCGATCGGCTCGAGCTTCTGCTTGCCGAGGAACGATTCGATGCGGTCCTCGACCTCATCGGGCAGCTTCGTGCCGCCGAAGGAGAAGAACTTGATGCCGTTGTCGGGAGCGGGGTTGTGCGACGCCGAGATCATCACGCCGAAATCGGCGTTGATGCTGTCGATGAGGAAGGCCGTCGCGGGCGTGGGGATCACCCCGGCATCGAGCACGTCGACGCCGGAACTCGCGAGACCGGCCGACACCGCGGCGGTCAGGAACTCCCCGGACACGCGGGGGTCGCGCGCGACCACCGCGGTGGGCCGGCGCCCCGCGGCGCGGAGTTCATCGGCGTGCCTGCCCTGCGTGAGCACGGCGGCAGCCGCCTGGGCGAGGCCCAGGGCCAGGTCAGCCGTGAGTTCACGGTTGGCCAGGCCCCGGACCCCGTCGGTTCCGAAGAGCCGAGGCATAACGGAGTACCGTCAGGCCCGGATCAGCGCTTCGAGAACTGCGGCGCCTTGCGGGCCTTCTTGAGGCCGGCCTTCTTGCGCTCGATGACGCGCGCGTCGCGTGTGAGGAAGCCGGACTTCTTCAGGGCGGCACGGTTGTTCTCGCGGTCGATCTCGTTCAACGCTCGCGCGATCGCGAGGCGCAGCGCACCGGCCTGGCCCGAGGGGCCGCCGCCCGTGATCTTCGCGACCACGTCGTACGATCCGGTGAGCTCGAGCACCGTGAAGGGATCGGTGATGAGCTGCTGGTGCAGCTTGTTGGGGAAGTAGGCTGCGAACTCGCGGCCGTTGACGGTGATGCCGCCCGCGCCCGGGACGAGTCGCACGCGGGCGATGGCCTGCTTGCGGCGACCCACGGCCGCGCCCGACACGTTGAGCACGGGACGGGGGGTGCTGGGAGCAGCCTCAGGGGTGCTCTCGGTGGTGTAGCTCTCGGGAGCCGCTTCGATCTGGTCTGCGATCTTCGCCATGGTGGTGTGAATCCTTATTTCGAGAACGTCGAGGGTGCCGGAATTACTGGGCGACCTGGGTGAGGGTGTACGGCGTGGGCTGCTGCGCCGCGTGCGGGTGCTCGGGGCCGGCGTAGACCTTGAGCTTCTTCAGCTGGGCCCGGCCGAGCGAGTTCTTCGGCAGCATGCCGCGGATCGCCTTCTCGACGGCGCGGACGGGGTTCTTCTCGAGGAGCTCGGCGTAGCTGACGGCCTTGAGGCCGCCCGGGTAACCCGAGTGGCGGTAGGCCTTCTTCTGCTCGAGCTTCTGGCCGGTGAGGGCCACCTTGTCGGCGTTCACGATGATCACGAAGTCGCCGGTGTCGACGTGGTTCGCGAAGATCGGCTTGTGCTTGCCGCGCAGCAGGGCTGCGGAGTGGCTGGCGAGACGGCCGAGCACGATGTCGGTCGCGTCGATGACGACCCAGTCGCGCTGGATCTCGTTCGACTTGGGAGTGTAGGTGCGCGTCACGGAAGTGCTGCTTTCTGATCGAGAGAGGGGTTCGTGAATCCCACTCCGGGGGGAGTTCGCTCGCGATGCGAGGCGAACGCCCTGGTGGAGGGCTCATCTTCGGATGCCGGCGCAGATGGCGGCACCAAAGAGACAGCCTAGCCGACGAGGCCCTCGACATGCAATTC
>JAPSJU010000349.1 GCA_031178025.1 Agromyces sp.
CTTCCCATCGTCGCCCTCGTGCTGCCGCTGCTCGCGGCGGAACTCTGGCTGCTCGATCCCGAGGGCGCGTGGCCGTTCGTCGCGGCGACCGGACTCGTCGTCGCCGGCATGATCGGCGCCGCGTGGGTCGCCTACCAGCGGACGCAAGCGTCGGTCAGCGTGTACGGGATCGTGGAGCGCGGGTTCTTCGGGAGGGTCACGACGGTCGCCGCTCGCGACATCGCAGGCGTGCTGCGCATGGAGGTCTACCGGGCCAACAGCCTGGAGACGACGCAGGAGCTCTTCGTCGTGAGCCGGGCGGGCCGGGGCACCTTCCGCATGCGCGGCCGCTTCTGGACGACGCAGACGATGGACAGCGTCGCCACCACCCTCGGCCTCGAGGAGACGGTCCGGCCCGAGCCCGTGACGCTCGCCGAACTGCGCGAGACGGATCCGCAACTGCTCTACTGGTTCGAGCGCCGCTTCCTCTCCTCCTGACCGGGTGAACGCCAGGTCGGACGATCACGCCTCGGCGCGACCTCCGCTCAGCGGGTCCGGATGCCGAGCAGCGGGGCGTCGGGGCGGCTCGACGGAAGCTCGTGGAAGCCCAGCCGATCGTAGAAGGCCCGCGCCCCCCCGTTCGCCGGGTCCATGCCGAGGTGCACCGCGGGCACGCCTCGCTCGGCGAGCGCAGCGCGGAGCGTGTCGACGAGGCGGCGGCCGAAGCCCCGGCCCTGCAGCTCGGGCAGCAGGTCGATGTGCAGGTGCGCCGGGTAGTCGTCGAGTTCGGCGATGAGCATGCGATCGGGATTCCCGCCCGCGTCGAGCAGCTGCGCCTCGGTGAAGCCGGGATCCCGGCCGGTCGGCGCCCCCGGGTGCGGATGGCGCGCGCGGAAGCCCGGCGCCCACTCCCGCCGCCACCACTCGACGAACGCGCGCGTGTCGGCGACGCCGATGATGTAGCCGACCGCTTCGCCGCGGCCGTCGTCGACGACGTAGGCGAGCTCGGGCGCGTACTCGACGTACGGCAGGGCGAACACCTCGGGCATGAGCGCGTCGTCGGAGTACACGCCCGTCGCGTCGCCGCCGCCCGCCGCGGTGCGCAGGCAGATGCCGGCGACCGCGCCGCGATCGGTCGGCCGGTACGGCCTCACGAACGGATGCCCGGGCGACGCGCTCGCCCCGAACGCCGCGTCGGCTGCACCCGGGGCCTGTGTCGCGGCATCCCGGGAGACCCCGTTCACCGGCGCCTCCGGGTGCCGAAGATCCCCTCGACGACCGTCGTCAGCACGTCGCGCGTGGCCTTGGACCCGAGCACCTGCTCGAGCACCGACCGCCCGCCCGAGGAGCGGGACCCGGAGCGCGAGCGCGAACGCGACGACCGCGAGGTGGTCGACGTGCGCTTCATGAGCCGGTCGTACTCGGCCTGCGCCGCCTTCTGCTCCTTCTCGCGCTGCTTCTCGAACGCGGCCTGCTGCTTCGCGAACTCGGCATCGGCGTTCGCTCGCGCGGCGGCGTCCTCGGCGGCCTTCGCCGCCGCCCCAGCGGCGTTCATCCTCGCGGTGAGCAGCTCGTGCGCCGACTCGCGGTCGATCGGCGTGCCGTACTTCCCCTGGAGCGGGGAGGTCGCCACGGTCGCGTCGATCGCCGCATCCGTGCTCGGCGACATCGACGCCTGCGGCGCTCGCAGCCGGGTCCAGGCGACCGGGCTCGGCGCGCCCCTCTCGTTCATGACGGTGACGATCGCCTCGCCGGTGCCGAGGGTCGTCAGCACCTCTTCGAGGTCGTAGTCCGACGTGGGATAGGTCGACACCGTCGCCCGCAGCGCCTTGGCATCATCCGGCGTGAACGCCCTGAGTTGGTGCTGCACGCGCGAGCCGAGCTGGGCGAGCACGTCGGCCGGCACGTCCTTGGGCGTCTGGGTGACGAAGAAGACGCCGACGCCCTTCGAGCGGATGAGCCGAACGGTGCGCACGACCTGCGCGAGGAAGTCCTTCGAGGCGTCGTCGAACAGCAGGTGCGCCTCGTCGAAGAAGAACACGAGCTTCGGCTTGTCGAGGTCGCCGACCTCGGGCAGGTCGTTGAAGAGGTCGGCGAGCAGCCACATGAGGAACGTCGAGTACAGCGTGGGCCGGTCGGCGACGCCCGGCACCTCGAGGAGGCTGATGATGCCCCGCCCGTCGGGTGCCGTGCGCAGGAACTCGGCGGTGTCGATCTCCGGCTCGCCGAAGAAGGCGTCAGCGCCCGCCTCGGCGAGCGCGACGAGCTCGCGCAGGATGACGCCGACGGTCGCCCTGCTGAGGCCGCCGAGCCCCTCGAGCTCGCCCCTGCCGTCGTCGCTCACGAGGTACTGGAGCACGGCCCGCAGGTCTTCGAGGTCGAGGAGGGCGAGGCCCGCGTCCTCGGCATAGTGGAAGACGAGGCCGAGGCTCGACTCCTGCGTGTCGTTCAGGCCGAGCACCTTGCTGAGCAG
>JAPSJU010000350.1 GCA_031178025.1 Agromyces sp.
GCCTCGGGATCGCGAGCAGCGGCAGCATCGCCCCGCTTCGGCTCGCGGACGCCGTCGAGCCCGATGCCGCGGATGGTGAGGATCATGAAGAGCACCATGCTCGAGACGATCGCGATGTCGGCGACGTTGTAGATGGCCGGGATGAGCCACGGCGTCGAGATGAAGTCGACGACGTGCCCGACGCCGAAGCTCGGCTCGCGGAGGAGCCGGTCGGTGAGGTTGCCGAGCACGCCGCCGAGCAGCAGCCCGAACACGAGCGCCCACGCGACGGACCGGATGCGCCGGGCGAACCACACGATGAACGTGATGACGCCCGCCGCGAGGATCGTGAAGATCCACGTCATGCCGCTCGCGATCGAGAAGGCCGCGCCGGGGTTCCGCACGAACTGCCATTGCAGCAGTGCGCCGAACACCGGCACGACCTCGCCCTCGGCGAGGTTCGCGACGACGAGGAACTTGCTCAGCTGGTCGATGCCGTACACCACGAGGGCGCCGGCCGCCAGGATGAGGAGTGCTGTTGCGGAGCCGACCTTTGCGGCCCGCTCAGCCGCCAAAGCCCTGGAACGTCGGCGCGGGCGCCTGCTCGCCCGACACGCCGGACGCGCTGACGGGCGGCGTGAAGCCCTGGTTGCCCGAGACCTGCACCGGCGCTGCGGTGTCGAGCTCGCGCAGCTGGCCCTCGATGTAGCTCTTCAGCTTGGCACGGTAGTCGCGCTCGAACGCACGCAGCTCGTCGACGCGCTTCTCGAGCGCCACGCGCTCCTGGTCGAGGATGCCCATCTGCTGGCGCTGCTTGGCCTCGGCCTCGGCCACGACCCGCGCGGCGGTGGCGTGTCCCTCGGCGATGAGTGCATCGCGCTTCTCGATGCCCTCGCGGACGTGCTCCTCGTGGAGGCGGCGTGCGAGCTGCAGGAGATTCGTGGTCGACGTCTGCTCGTCGAGCTCGGACTGCGGCTGGGCGGGGGCCTGGGCGGGCACGGCGACCGTGGGCGGCGGGGCAGCCGGTTCGGCGTAGACGGTGGCGGGCGCCGACGCAGCCGGTGCGCTCGTGCCGGCGTCGGCCGCACGGGCCTCGGCGGCGGCCAGGCGCTGGCGCAGCTCGTCGTTCTCCTGGTTCAGCCGACGGAGTTCGACCACCACCTCGTCGAGGAAGTCGTCGACCTCGTCCTGGTCATAGCCCTCCCGGAATTTCGTCGCCTGGAAGCGCTTGTTGACCACATCTTCCGGAGTTAGCGCCATGGCTTTCCACCCTCAAATCTGTCGAACTGTTCGATAACGTGCTGCTAACGGTAGCAAAGACCTCACGGGGGCCGCAGTGCCGATCGTCTCGGCCTGTCACCTCGCAGGAGATCGTCAGCCGGATGCCACGGAGGCGGCGGCGAGCCAGGACACGACGGTCATGGCGATGATGACGACGAGCATCGCGAGGCTCCATCCGAGGTCGAGCGCCACCTGCCCGATGCGAATGGGAGGAACGAGACGCCGGAAGAACCGCACGAGCGGATCCGTCAGGGTGTAGACGGCCTCGACGACGACCAGCCCCGCCCCGCGCGGTCGCCAGGACCGGTTGAACGTGCGGACGAGATCGAGCACGAACCGCGCCCACATCACGAAGAAGTAGATGAGGAGCAGCGTGTAGAGGATGTTCCAGACGACGGAGAGTGCGCCCACGACGGCTACGCGTGCGTGAAGAACGACGCTTCCACATCGCCCTCGAGTTCGCCGGCCTCACCTGAGACCACCACATGGGAGGGCGAGAGCAGGAACACCTTGTTGGTCACCCGCTCGATCTTGCCGTGCAGTCCCTGCGAGAGACCGCTCGCGAAGTCGATGAGCCGTCGGGCGTCGCCGTCGGACATCTGCGACAGGTTGATGATGACCGGGACTCCCTCGCGGAAGGACTCGGCGATCACCTGCGCGTCACGGTATTGACGCGGGTGGACGGTCAGGATCTCGTTCATCTCCGCCTGCGGGGTGCTCGGTTGGACGTGGTTTCTGCGCAGCGGCGTGACCGCGGCGCCCGTTTTCGGCGCGGGCGCGGGCGCCGCATGCACCAGCGGTGCCGCTGGCGCGGGCGCGGCCGGCGAGGCCTCGTGCTCGAACTCCTCATCGGCGAGTCCGAGGTAGACCATGGTCTTCTTGAGCGGGTTGGACATCGCTGCCTCCGTCTGTGTTCCGTCGTATCGAGGCTAACCGGCGACCGGCCGGTTCCCGGTGATTGCGGTGCCGATGCGCAGGTGTGTCGCGCCTTCGAGGATCGCGTCCCGGAAGTCGTGGGACATGCCCATCGACAGTGCGGTCGCACGCGGAGCGGTGCGACTCACGCGCTCGGACAGCAGCCGCATGCGCGCGAACGCCGGCCGGGGCGGCTCCCCGAGCGGAGCGACGGCCATGAGCCCCCGGAGCTCCAGCCCGGGAGTGGCGAGCACCCGCTCGACGAGCGCTTC
>JAPSJU010000351.1 GCA_031178025.1 Agromyces sp.
GGCGTCACCGAGTGCCAGCCGGAGCGCGCGGCGCCCGATCTCCTCGAGGGGCACGCGCACGGTCGTGAGGGCGGGCGTGACGTCGCGCACGGTGGGGATGTCGTCGAACCCGGCGATCCCGAGGTCGGCACCGGGAACGAGCCCTGCGTCGCGGAGGGCCGACAGCGCGCCCACCGCCATGACGTCGTTCGCGGCGAACACGAGCTCGAGGTCGCCCAGGCCGCGCTCGATGAGGGAGCGCATGCCGTCGTAGCCGCCGTCGCGCGTGAAGGCCGCGCGAACGACGTCGTCGTCGCGGAGTTCGCCGCCGGTCGCCGCGAGTCCGGCCCGGAAGCCCTCGACGCGATCCGCGGCGGTCCGCAGCCCCTCGCCACCGGTGATGACCGCGAAACGGCGGTATCCGATGCCCGTGAGCGCGCGCGCGAGCGCCTCGGCGCCGTCGCGGTTCTCGACGAGCACGGTGCGCAGCTCGAGCTCGTTGCGACTGATGAGCACGGCGACGCCGCCGGAGCGCTCGTAGGCGCGCAACTCCTCGCCGAGTGCGCCTTCCGTCGGGTCGCTGGTCGGGCGGGATCCGGCGAGGATCATGACGCGGGGGCGCTGACCGCGCAGCGTGCGCACGAGTTCGAGCTCGCGCTCCGGGTCGCGCTCGGTGGCGGCCATGGTGACGATGAGGCGCTCGCCGTCGGCCTCGTCGACGACTCCGGCCGCGATCGACGAGAAGTACGGGTCGGCGATGTCGGCCACGAGCAGCGCCACCGTGGTCGTGGTGCCGCGCGCGACGGCCTGGGCCGAGAGGTTGGGGGAGTAGTCGAGCCGCGCGGCGGCCTCGAGTACGCGCTTGCGGTACTCCTCGTTCACCTTCCGCGTGCTGCCGTTGAGCGAGCGCGACGCCGTCGCGAGCGACACCCCGGCCTCGCGGGCCACGTCGTGCAGGGTCGCCGGCGAGTTGCGTGCCGTGTCGATGCCGCCGTCGGTCATCCGTCCTCCTGCAGGTGCGCGCCCATCGGGCGCCTCGACTCTACCGCGCACGCTTCGACATGACGCTGACGGGTTTGGCGGGTCGGAGCCGTGCTGCTAAGAATGATAGCGATACGAGATAGCGCTTTCCCGCACGCCGACCGTGGCCCCGCCACATACTCGCCGCTCTCAGAGGAAGCGCTTTCTCGCCCGACTCGAGGAGCAGCGATGGCGCAACGTGAACGGTACGGACTCGTCGGAACCGGAAGCCGGGCCGGCATGTACATCGGGGCGCTGACCGGCACGATCGAGGGCGCGGAGCATGTGCCGGGCATCGCCGAGCTCGTCGCGTGGTGCGACGTGAACCCCGGCCGGCTCGACGTGTACGAGCGCGAGGTCGTCGCCGCGGGGCATCCCGCCCCGGTGCGCTACGACACCGGGTCCCTCGAGCGCATGATCCGCGACGAACGCCTCGACCGGGTCATCGTCACGACGCCGGACTTCACCCACGCCGAGTACGTCGTGCGAGCGCTGCGCGCCGGTGCCGACGTCGTCGTGGAGAAGCCGCTCACGATCGACGCCGAGAGCGTACGGCGCATCGGCGCGGCGATCGCGGAGACGGGCCGCGAGGTCATCACCACGTTCAACTACCGCTACAGCCCGCGCAACTCCACGCTGCGCCGGGTCATCGCCGACGGCGCCATCGGGAGCGTCACCAGCGTGCACTTCGAGTGGGCGCTCGACACCGTGCACGGCGCCGACTACTTCCGTCGCTGGCACCGCGACAAGGCGAACTCGGGGGGCCTGTTCATCCACAAGGCCTCGCACCACTTCGACCTCGTGAACTGGTGGATCCAGGCCACGCCCGTGCGCGTGTTCGCGAGCGGCGGCCTGCGGTTCTACGGAGCGGAGAACGCCGCGGCACGCGGCCTCGGCGAGCGGCCGCCGCGCGGCACCGGCGCGAGCGGCGACCCGTTCGCCCTCGATCTCGCCGCCGACGCGCGCATGAAGGAGCTCTACCTCGACAACGAGCACCACGACGGGTACCTGCGCGACCGCGACGTCTTCGACGCCGGCATCACGATCGAGGACAACCTCGCGGCGCTCGTCGACTACGACACAGGCGCGACGATGAGCTATTCGCTCAACGCGCACGCGCCGTGGGAGGGCTATCGCGTCACCGTCAACGGCACCGAGGGTCGTGCCGAGCTCGAGGTCGTCGAGCGCGGCGCGGTGCGCATCGCGGATGACGGCCGAGTCGTCGTCGACCCGAGCATGCATCCCGACGCCTCGCCCGTCGACGAGGTGCGGCCCGACTCCGAGCGGCTCGTGCTGCAGCGGCACTGGGAGGGCGCGCAGCTCGTGCCCATCCCCGACGGCATCGGCAGCCACGGCGGAGGCGACGCATACCTGCTGCAGCATCTCTTCGGACGGGTGACGGATGACGCTCCGCTCGGCCGGGTCGCCGGCTACGCCGA
>JAPSJU010000352.1 GCA_031178025.1 Agromyces sp.
GCGACCGGGGTGATCCTGGGAGATGGGACGCGCCATGCCGCCGACGAGGTGGTGCTCGCGACGGGTCCGGCTGTTCCGGCCCACCTCGCCGCACTGGGCGTGACGGTGCCGGATGCCACGCCGCCGGCCTTCGTGCTGTTCACCGACCCCGTGGACGTCGAGGTGACGACCGTCCTCAACACGCCGCGGGTCGCCGTGCGGCCGACGCCGGACGGCCGGCTGGTGCTCGACGCCGACTGGGCCGAGAAGTCGGTCATCGTCGGCGACGACGGCTCCCTCTCGGTTCCCGAGGCGTCGGTGCAGGGGCTGCTCGACGAGGCCTCGAAGGTGCTCGCCGGCGCTCCGCGACTCACCGCACAGCGCGTGGGCGCCGGGTTGAAGCCGATCCCCGGTGACGGCGAGCCGGTCGTGGGTGCGGTGCCCTCCATCGCGAACCTGTCCACGCTGTTCACCCACTCGGGCGCCACGCTCGGGCTCATCCTCGGCGAGCTGCTCGCGGAGGAGATCCTGACGGGTCGGCCCTCTCCGGTGCTGTCGTCGTTCCGCCTCGACCGCTTCCAGGCGGATGCCGCGCTCGATCCGGTGGAGACCGGCGCTTGGGCGCCCGTGTCCCAGCAGTAGCCCGAGTCCGTCGCCCGTGGCCGGGGCGGACCTGACGGGCGATCGTCAGTGCGCCTCAGGCGTCGGGCAGTGCAGCTGCGTACGTTCCCCCGTGCGGTCGATGCGGTGCCGGCTCATCGGCTGACCGCACAGCGGGCAACTGGGATCGGCCGGCGGAACGTACGGAGCTTCCGGCCGGCCGATCCCGACCTGTGCCGGACCGGTGAAGGTGAAGACGATGCGGTTCAGGTTGTTCAGGAACCCGGGCCTGCCGTCGAACGGGTTCATGGGATCGACCCGACGCCTTCGGCCCTGTCGCTCGGAGCCCTCGGCCGCGGGCGGCGGCGTCTCCCTCGCGGGCTTCCGATCCCTCTTTCGCACCATAACACTTAGTGTACTAAGAAAATGGAGCGGCTCCGCATCACGAGGTGACCGCGACACCTCCGACGCGAGCCGCCGGCCACCCGCCACGGTGGCCGCACGCCGCCGCTGCCCAGTGCGCGCCCCGCTCGAGGGCCGGTGCCTGCCCGAGGCCCTCCAGCCGGCCGGAGAGGTACCCGGCGATGAAGGCATCGCCTGCGCCCGTCGTGTCGACGACCTCGGTCGGGACGGCGGCCTGAGCCCACCACGTGTCGCCGTCGGTGGCGAGGGCACCGGCCGCTCCACGCGTGACGACGGCCGATGCGGCGCCGCCGGCGATCGCGTCGAGCGCCCATGCGCGCGCGTCGCCGTGCTCGCCGACCGAGCCGAACGCGACGTCGAGCGCCGCGAACCCGTGCGCGACAGCGCAATCCTGGCTGATCACGGGTCCCAGCCCTGCACGGTCCCGGCGCAGCCCGGCGAGCCGATGCCGCAGTTCGTCGGCACGGGGCAGCATGCCGATGTGCACCCAGCGCGACCGGGCGAGGAGCTCGAGGTGCTCCTCGCCCGGGAAGTAGTCGGCGGTGACCCCGAACTCCTCACGCTCGAACGCTCGCTCGCCCGCCTCGACGCGGATGGTCGTCACCGCGGTCGGCCCGGACAGCGTCACGAGCCCGGCGGGGTCCACCCCGGCGCGGTGCAGGCCGCGGGTGATGACGCGGGCGTTCGCGTCATCCCCCACGGCACCGAAGTACGCGACGCGACCGCCGTGCCCGGCGATCTGGGCGGCGACGTTGACCGCGTTGCCGCCGGCGTAGCGGGCCGTCTCCTCGCCGATGTACTGGTCGATCGTGTTGTCGCCCACCGCCGCGACGACGAACGCCGGAACGATGCCGCCCATGCTCGCCCCGGGTCTCAGTACTGCAGCTGGCGGTAGTAGCGGCGGGTCGTGAGCGGGTGGTCGCGCAGCACCTCGAGGTGCGCGCTCACGCGCTCCAGCGCCGTGGCGAGCAGGGCCGGCGCCAGCAGCGCGCGCACCTCGGGGGTGAAGCCGAGCAGCTCGAAGTCGGCCGTGTCGATGACGGTGAGGGTGTCGGTGATGCGCGGCACGAACGCCTCGACGCGCTCGACGAGCGCGCGCCCGGCATCCTCGCCCTTCAGCGCGATGACGCTCACGCCCGGCTCGAGCAGCTCGAGCGTCCCGTGGAAGAAGTCGGAGGCGTGCACGGGCCGCGTGCGGATCCACTGCATCTCCTCGAGGATGCACATGCCGTAGTAGAAGGCCTCGGGCCAGCTCGCCCCCGCGCCGGTCACCACGTGGTAGTCGGATGCCGCGATCACCCGCGCAAGCTCGGCGGCGCGCGCCTCGAAGCCGCGCTTCACGCCGAGCAGGGCGTCGGGCAGGGTCGCGAGCTGCGCGAGCACGTCGTCGTAGCCGTCGAACTCCCCGCGAGCCCGCATGATCGAGAGGGCGA